>JALXFN010000060.1 GCA_027068975.1 Campylobacteraceae bacterium
GCTTAAGTTAGTTAGCTATATGATAAAGCTTGAGAGCATGTTCTAAATCTTCAATAGTATCTATACCAAAGCTTTTTGTCTCAACTTTAACCATTGCAATTTGATAGTCATGATATAACGCACGTAACTGTTCTAACTTCTCAATCTCTTCAAGAGGAGCAGGTTCTAAGTTACAAAAGGTCTCTAATGATTTTTTAGTAAAACCATAGATACCTAAATGTCCTTTATAGTCATTAAAATGGTGGTCACGAGGATGAGGGATTTTCGAGCGTGAGAAGTAGAGGGCTAGTTCATTGTTACTTGTAACTACCTTGACAATATTTGGGTCATCAGCTTCAGGATTGTTCATTATTTTATAACAAGAATTCATTATAATAGATTTGTTTTTCTTATTTTTTACAGTTAAGTCAAAAACAGCTTTTACCACCTCCTCTTCTATAAAGGGTTCATCTCCTTGAACATTAATAATGACTTCATCGTCAGAGAGTCCAAGTTTTTTTGTGGCTTCAAAAACTCTATCGGTTCCAGAGTTGTGAGTAGATGAGGTTATAATAGCTTCTATATTATATTTTTTTGCAATCTCTACAACCTCTTGTGAATCAGTAGCAATAGCAACGTTATCAATATTACTAACAGCCTGAGCCGTTCTAATAACCATTGGTGTCCCTCCTATATCTGCTAAAACTTTATTAGGAAAACGAGAAGAACCAATACGTGCAGGAATAACAATCATCTATGACTCACTTTAAAATTTTTGAGCTATTCTATCATATATCAATTGTTTAAATCGTTAAAAATGATTTAGGTTATTAAAATTTTAATAAATAATTCATAAAAATGATATTTTTTAATATTGTTCATGTATAATATATTATATTTATTAATCAAAGGAACAATATTATGAAAAAAATTATTTTACTTTCGACAATGGCTTCGTCACTATTGTTGGCAACAAATGGAGACAATCTTATTGGTGTGGGAACAAAATCTAGAGGTATGGGTGGAGCAGGTATTGCAGTGAGTCATTGTGCTGAATCAACGCTAAGTAACCCTGCCTTAATTACTTGTACAAAAGGTACTTCAATCTCTTTTGGTGGTACTATATTTATGCCTGATATGTCTGCAAAGATGGGACAAGCTTCTTCTCATAATAGTGATGCAGATATGAATATTATTCCAGGTGTTGCTATCTCTCATAAACTTAATGAAAATTGGTATTTAGGTATTGGTATGTGGGGAACAGCAGGAATGGGGGTAGATTATCGTGATGCAAAACAGACCCCAACAGATTCAGGCAATATGCATATGGTAAGTAATTTACAATTAATGCAGTTTGCTCCATCTATTGCTTATAGTACAGGTACATTTGGTGTGGCAGTAACACCTGTTATTCAATATGGTGCATTGGACATAAACTATCAAGGTTTTGATGGTAAAAATATTGGAGATGGTGTTGCACAAGATTTAGGTTATGGTGTTAACTTGGGGAGTTATTATGATTTTTCAAATGGTGTAACCTTAGGTGCTGTTTATAAATCGAAAATTGATATGGAGTATAAAAATCAACTCTCAACTGCAACTCAACCTTTTGTAGATTTTGGTATTTTTCCTCAAGCAATGGGAAATCACCTAGAACAACCTGCCCAACTTGGTGTAGGTATTGGGTATGAAGTCGATAAACATACCTTAGCTTTTGATTATAAACAAATTAAATGGTCAGATGCAAAAGGCTATAAAGACTTTGGTTGGGAAAATCAAGATGTGTACGCTTTAGGTTACCAGTACAAAGAGGATAAATGGAGATTGAGATTAGGATATAATTATGCTAAACAACCTATTGGTGAAGCACCTAGTGGACCTGCTGTAATTCCTGCAGGAAGCTATGCACAAGCAGGAGGAAATGCTTTAAATCTTTTCAATCTTTTAGGTTTCCCTGCTACATCTGAAAAGCACTATACTTTAGGTGGTGGCTATGAGTTTTCAGATAACTTTTATGTAGATATGGCTTATGTTTATGCACCTAAGACTACTACTACAATGAAGACAATTGTTGGTCTAAATCCTGAAAATGGAGAGATGTATACAGGAGACTCAAGTGTTGACCACTCTGAATCTAGTCTCTCTTTCCAACTCTCTTAT
>JALXFN010000061.1 GCA_027068975.1 Campylobacteraceae bacterium
GAATTCTGGTGAATATTTATACTTATTGATAATGAAATTTTTATTTTTAAATATTATTTTTTCTAATATCTCTTTTTTAGAAATAGAAGGATGAAAATGAAATTTTGCAATTGATTTTGTTTTTATATTTAAATTGTCTTCTATAATAATTTGAGTATCCTCAAATATCCACTTTCTTGTATGAAAAATACCACTTTTTTTATAGCCATCATGCGTTGCCTCAATGAAACTTTCATTTTCTTTTAATGAAACTATTTTAGCTCTATTTCCTACTCTAAAAGCACCCCAAACTTGACTTTGATTTTGACCATTGACTTCTACTGTATTGTGAGAAGAAGTAGAGCGTTCAATAGTTCGTCTATCATTGGTCTCGTAAGTACTTAATCCCATATCTACAATAAAGGGTCTATTTTTAATATATAGTTCAAAATTAAAGGTGTCAGCATGAGCATGACCTGGAATATAACTGGCTCCTATCTCTCCTACATCAACAACACATTCATAATTGTTTTTAGATATTTTTCTATAGCCACTCTCTTTAAGTTTTTGACTTTTTTTATTAACATTTAAACGTTGAGCATATTCAAATAGTTGAGTTGTTGTGGGTGCAATTTTATGGGTACTGTCATTTAAAAGAGGAATGTCACCATTTTTATAACTTATTGCTTCTAGCCAACCTAGCATTATTGAGGCTTTTGAGAGAAGAAACTTTAGTAAATAATCCTCTTTCCAACTATTGTTTTGAAGTAGATTAATACAATCTAAAAGGCGAAAAAGCATAATTTGATGATACATTGGACTAAGCTCAAAATGGGCACCATCTTCTAAAATTTGTTCCTCTAACTCTTGTTCTAAAATCTCTTTAGCTTTTTTATATAAAACTTCATCTTGAAAATAGTATCCACCAAAGAGTAAAGAGAAACCATTTTCTAGTAGATGATTTCCGAGAAGATGATACTCTAAATTATCCAATAATATATAGTATTGAGCATAAAGAGAATTATTTATCTTTTGATTTTTGATTTTTTGAAAAGAGAGATATTTAATCCAATTAATTCCTCGTAAAGAGATAGGAAAAGGCTCTAATCCATCTTTTATACTCTTAATATTATCTATAAATGATTCAATTAAAAAAAGTTTTTTGACTCCATCTTCTTGAGATAAATAGTCAAAATAAGTTAAATTATAAGTCCACAATTTACCATATTTGGAATAGTTCCAATCAATACTGTTTTCAAATTTTTTATCTAAATTTAAAAAAATAAATTGTTGATTTTGAAAGTAGGTATCAAGAATATGAATACTTTTTTTTAATTTTAAAGTTTGAGTATTAGCATTTTTAGAAAAGATATGATTTTTTCTGAGTGCTGTTCTTAATCGTTTTCGAGTAAAGTAATAGAGTCTATACTGAATTTGCTTAGACTTTAAATACTTCACTGTGTTAAAAAGATGAATCATGATTTAAAATAGTCTCCTCTGTATATTGTAAACATATTTTAACATTTTTTGTTTAATTATAGATATTATAGAAAATAAAGTTTAGTTGCTAGTGTTGAAAAAAGTTTTCAATTGTTTTAAAAGGTTAATATTGTAAAATATTGCTTTTTTAAATTATTTAAAGGTATATTATGAATTGGAGAATTTTAGTTGTTATTTTTATAACAACTTTATCATATGGAGATATAGGAGGGGTCGTTTATAAAGATTTACCTCTTGATGGAACAGTTATTAATAGTTATGGAGTTAAAGATACAAATGAGTTAGGGCTTAAAGGAGTTAAGGTTACGATTCAAACCAAGAGTGGTAAAGAGTTTACTACAACTACGAATGATGATGGTTCTTGGAGCTTTGTAAGTAATGAAACAAACTTTAGAGTAGAATTTTCAAATTGGTCTAAGTACTTAACCGAAAGTATTAAAGGTACAGATGGAAAAAACAGTGCTGTACAGTTTGTAAAAAATGGTGACAACAATATAACATTTGGTCTTTATGATGTTAATAGTTATTTTACAACAGCAAATCCTTCTTTTACTACAACGATTATTGGTAATGGAGATGTAAACAATAGTGCAGTACCTGCTTTGGTAAGGAATCACTATTTAGATAAAGGCTTAAATGGAGCATTTCAAAATCTTCTTGGTACTCAAGGAGAGGGACCATCTTATGTTGTTGATGCAAAAGCCTCTGAAATAGGTACAGTTTGGGGAGCAGGGTATCAAGCCTCTAAAAAACGAATGTTTCTAGCATCATCTCTTTGGAGACATGTTGCTAATATTGAAAATAAGTTAGGTCTTATTTTTGTAGCAGACTATAACAAAAACAGTGAAAAGATTATTGGGAAAATAAACCTTGAGGGTATTAATGGCATTCAACTAGGAGATGTAAATCGTAGTGGAAACATGGTGCATGATTTATCAACTGGACCACTTGAACCTAATGTTGATGTTGATGCTTATGTAAAAGTTGGAAAGTACTCTTATGGAGATTTGGATTTTGATGAGAAGAGTCAAACTCTATGGGTTGTCAATCTGTTTCAACAAGCCATTATTAAAATGGATGCTTCTTCAGATAAGTTAGAAGAGATTGCTTCATCTGCACGGCAGTATAAACTGGCTGATTTAAGTGGTGTACCTGTTTGTAGTGGTGGAGTTTTACGACCATGGGCTTTAGCTATTAATGCTGGTAAAGGTTATGTTGGAATGATTTGTGATGCTTCTGTTTCACAAAAGAGAGAAGATTTAAAAGCCTATCTTTCAAGTTTTGATTTGGAACATCCTGAAAATGGTCTAAAAACTGAATTGGCGATTAATATGGATTATGATAGAAAAACAAATGCTGATGGAGAACAAAGCAACCAATATTTCTTTCCTTGGAGTGATGAAGTACATCAGACCATTAGTTATGTAAAAGATTATTTTTGGGATGATTATAACCAACCTATATTAACGGATATTGAATTCGATGCACAGGGTAATGCCTACTTAGCTTTTACTGATAGATACGCTCTTCAAATTGGATACCAAAACTATCCTGCATCTAAGTACCCACCTGATATAGTAAGTGAAAATATTGAAGCTTTTGGTGAAATATTTAAAGCGTGTAATAGTAATGGTAAATTAGAATTAGAGGGAACAGGGAGTTGTGCGAAAGGTACTGCTAGAGGAGATAATGGTGATGTTGACTTCTTTGATGACAATGGTGGAGATAAAAATGCCAACTCAAATGGTGGAGCTTTGGCCCTTATTCCTGGAACACAAGAGCTTCTTTCTACTGTTAACAGTCCTCATCCTGCAGGTGAGCATGGAAAAGAGTATTGGGATTTAACAGGTGTAGAAACTTTTAGTACCATTGATGGTTCTATTAATAATTGGTATGCACATCTTTTAGCCAGTGAACGACCATTTAGAGGAAAAGGAGTAGGTTTAGGTGATATTGAACTGCTTAACGAATCTGCACCCATTGAAATAGGAGACTATGTATGGAGAGATGGAGATAAAAATGGTAAACAAGATGCCTATGAAAGAGGAATAGCAGGTATTACCATTGAGTTGCTTCAAGAGAACAATATTATAGCTTCTGCTGTAACTGACAAAGATGGAGCTTATCTGTTTTCAAGTGCAACATCAGACGTTGAAAGCTCAAGTCATATCTATAATTTAAATGATTTGGTAGCCAATAGCAGTTATCAACTTCGTATATCCAATGCTACAGGTTCAGAACAACAAGAGGGTTTAAAAGATTTATATTTAACAAGTGCAAATGTTGCAGATAGTGAAAATGCATCACTTCATGATAGTAATGCTGAAATGAATGAAACAAGTGCAATAGTTACGGTTGTACCTAAAGTAGGAGAAAACTTACATAGTATAGATATTGGATTTAAACCCTTGGTTCCAGACGAAAGAGTCGTTGTTGACCCTATAGAGAATAATAATTCTGATAAAAATTGTGATTGTCCAGCATATACAGAGAGTGACTCAATTTCTCTTTTTCAAAATAAGATGATAATAAGTCTATTTTTATTATTTAATCTGTTAGGGCTTTTTTATGTTCATAAAGAGCTTTTAGGAAAAGTGGAAGAGGAGTAGTTTGATATAAATTCAAATAAATAAACTTAAAGAGAGGAACTCTTCTCCTCTCTATTTCCTCTTAATCTCTTTAATAAAACAAAAATTAATTATATATAAGTATGATTTCTCTATATGGACTGTTTATAAGGGTTTTTTGGAGAATAAGTAGAAAGTATCGTCTAAATTTAGAAGAGGGTGTAGATAGTATTGATACGAATAATAATAATTTTAGCTATTAGTGCTTTTTTAATGTGTGTTCATAAATTGATTGATGATATTATGCTAACTACAGCGTTATCTCGTAAACCAATTTTAACAAATTTATTAGCAGATGAAAATTATGCGTACCGTAGTGTAGAGACTCATACTGATGATAAAAATAGTTCTATTGTACTACTCGGGCATTGGTATACAAAGCAGTTTACAACAGCATCCTTTACCTTGGAAAAAGGTAAACATTATACCTTGGGTGCGTATATGAAAGCAATAGGTTCAGACCAAGGTCAGAATATTATGTTTAAAATTTCAGGTGCTGGTCATAGCGATGAGATGAACTGGAATGTTTCAAAAGCAGGTCAATGGGAAGAGATAGTAATGCCCTATAGGGCAGATGTAACAGGTACCTATACTATCTCCATTTTTACCTATAGATATGCCTTAACAACAGATAAAAAATATGCAAAAGAAGATGGTTCCAATTTAGATAGAAATGCAACTATTCTTCTTGATGATTTTTATGTTTATGAGTCTGAAAAAATAGCTTCAAATGAGCCTTATACTCCAAAAGTACCCTATGAAAGTTCAAACATAAACATTGATAAGCAGGGAAATTGGTCTATCAAAGAGAATGGTATATGGCGAGATTTTTTCCCTAAATTTGCCTATCAAGATTGGTCTTCAGATTTTAACAAATCTGCAAAGATGTATCATTCATATGGATTTACAGGTTTTACCAATATAGATGCGTTAGATAAACTCCACTTAGCTGTTGCAAATGGTATGCAATACAATGCCATACAGGTGAATGATATGAAAATAGAGGATGTTAATGATTCGATTAAGAAGCTGATAGAAAATGTCAATCTTGAAGTATCAGATAGAAAATTATCAGCAACATCAGTCATTATGTATGAGTATGATAATGAAGGTGAAAATTTAACCAATTATAATCATAAAAAAAACCTCTCAGCTTGGTTAAATAAAAAAGACAAAGACCCACTTACCCATAAACGAGCAAGACCACTGAATATGTTAGTTGGGGTAGCAGAAGGTTTGGCTAGAAATTATAAAAACAGTACAAATAAAGATTATATAGATACAGTAAGTACCTATGTATCACAATCAGGGGAAGCAACAAATGAGCATAGAAACCCAGTAAATACACTGGGTATTTTACAAAAGACACAAAATCAGATAGCCCCCGTTTCTATTATGCAGTTACAATGTTATTATCATGATGTATTTATACCTTCAATTTTTAAAGGTATTGCTGCTGGAGCAAAAGGTTTAAATTTTTGGAGAGCAGGAACAACACATAATGGGTGTAAAAAAAATTTTGAAGAGAATGTATGGGTACCTGCCATTAAAGATGTATTTACTAAAATTGATACAATGCTCCCAATTATCAAAGAGCCACTAGAGACATCTTGGAGTGCAACCGTAGATAATCCAACATTAGTCTCAATAGGTACAAGAGACCATGACGATAAACATTATATTATTTTAGCAAATTTTGACTCCAGTGATTTGCGAGTGAAACTTAGTTTAAAAAACTTAAAAGTAAAAAAAGTAAAAGAGTTTTTTTCTCAAAAAGAGCTAACTACTGTTTCTTCTGATGGTAATTTTTCTGTTACTATGGGACATCATAATAGAGGATTTCTAATTCTTGAATTGGACTCCATTGAGGGGTGGGGGTAAACTCTTTTCTCTATTTTTACTCTTTTTAGACCCTCGTTTTATTATAAAATCAATATTTTTTCATCGAATTTATTTATCCTCTTAATCTCTTTAATGAAATATAACTCATTTTTTATCTGATATAAATTAATATAATATTAATTTATGTATCTAATTATTTTTTTTAGTTAAAATATTAATTGTAATTAAAAAGTAAAAGGATTAGAGATGAAAAAGCAGTGGATGAAAAGCTTGTGTTTAATTATGGGAGTAACAACGTATTTAAGTGCAACGGTATATGAAGATTCAGAAAACGGAAATGTAGATAAATGGCAGGTATATGATAATACTCCAGCAGGAGCAACCATAATGAATGTTGTTGATGCAGAGAAAGGAAATGTTATTGAGTTTTTGGGAGATGGTAGTGAAAATGGATACCGAATAGGTAATTTTCATGGAAGAGTCAATGCTTGGAACAATAGTAGTGAAAAAACATTGAAGTGGAGTATGAAATATAATGAAAGCTTTACAATTTTTGTAAGTCTTAACACAACAAAAGGGCATCGTTACTTAATTTATGCACCAACAGACTATAGTGGAAGTTGGGGATATGGATTGGGAACAGAGGCAATAGATGGTACATGGAGAAGCTATAGTAGAGATTTAGAAGCAGACTTAAAAGGGATTGATGCTGAAAATAGCATTGTTTCTGTAGATGGACTTTTTATAAGGGGTTCAGGTTTTGTAGATGACATAGCGTTGGTAAACAGTAAAGGAGCAAAAAATCCAGCCAATTGGAGAGTTTATGACAATTCACCTGAGGGAGCATCCATTGAAGCAGTAGTTGATAGTGAAAAAGGCAATGTGGTTCAGCTCATAGGTGAAGGCGAAGAGAATGGATTTGCTCTTGGAGGTACCAATGGAACAGATTTTGCATGGAATGAAACTACTAATCGTCAGTTAAAGTGGAGTATGAAGTATGATGAAAGTTTTACAATTTTTGTAAGTCTTAACACAACAAAAGGGCATCGTTACTTAATTTATGCACCGACAGATTATAGTGGAAACTGGGGGTATGGATTGGGAACAGAGGCAAGAGATGGTACATGGAGAAGCTATAGCCGAGACTTGGAAACTGACTTAAAAGGGATTGATGCTGAAAATAGTATTATTTCTGTAGATGGATTCTTTATAAGGGGGTCTGGGTTGATTGATGATGTTGTTTTAACTAAATCTCCACCTAGCAAACCAATCTTAATAAATTTATTAGCAGATAAAAATTGGAATATAAATGGTGTAGATGGTTTTTCAGGAGTTGAGAATCATGAGTACAATAGTGAAGAAACGCACTCCAGTGATGGAAGTGGTTCTATTAAGTTGGTGGGACATTGGTATACAAAGCAGTTTACAACAGCATCCTTTACCTTGGAAAAAGGTAAACATTATACCTTGGGTGCGTATATGAAAGCAATAGGTTCAGACCAAGGTCAGAATGTTATGTTTAAAATTTCAGGTGCTGGTCATAGCGATGAGATGAACTGGAATGTTTCAAAAGCAGGTCAATGGGAAGAGATAGTAATGCCCTATAGGGCAGATGTGACAGGAACCTATACTGTCTCTATTTTTACCTATAGATATGCCTTAACAACAGATAAAAAATATGCAAAAGTAGATGGTTCCAATTTAGATAGAAATGCTAGTATATTTTTTGATGATTTTTATGTATATGAGTCTGGAAAAATAGTCTCAAATGAGCCTTATACCCCTAAAACTCCTTATGAGAGTTCACATGTACGTATTGATAAATTAGGAAATTGGTCAATCAAAGAGAATGGTGTTTGGAAAGATTTTTTTCCTAAATTTGCTTATCAAGATTATACACCAAGTATTATAGAGAGTGCAAAGATGTATAGTTCATATGGATTTACAGGTTTTACAAATATGAATAATGTAGGTCGAATTCATTTGGCTGTTGAAAATGGTATGAAATATAATGGTATACAAGTTAATGATATGAGGGTAGATGATGTTAATGATTCTATTAAGAAGACGATAGAAGATGTAAATACTGAAGTATCAGAAGGAAAGTTACCAGCAACATCAGTAGTTATGTATGAATATGATAATGAACAAGAACAATTGACTGATTATAAACATAAAGGCTTGGTTGCAGATTGGCTTGATGAACATGATAAAGATTCACTTACAAACAGAAGAACAAGACCTATAAATATGCTTAATGGTGTAGCTGAAGGGGTTACTCGAAACTATAGAAACAGTACAAATAAAAATGCTTTAGATATAGTAAGTACTTATATAGCACAAATAGGGCATACGCCTAATCAGCATTTGAATCCTATTAATACTTTGGGTATTTTACAAAAGACACAAAATCAGATAGCACCAGTATCTATTATGCAGTTGCAGTGCCACTATCAAGATGTATTTATCCCTTCAATTTTTAAAGGAATTGCTGCAGGAGCAAAGGGATTGAATTTTTGGAGAGCAGGGCAAGGTGTTCCAAGTGTTTGTCAAGAAAATTTTGAAGAGAATGTATGGGTACCTGCCATTAAAGATGTATTTACTAAAATTGATACAATGCTCCCAATTATCAAAGAGCCATTAGAGACATCTTGGAGTGCAACAGTAGATAATCCAACTTTAGTCTCGATAGGTACAAGAGACCATGCTGGTAAACATTATATTATTTTAGCAAATTTTGATTATAATGATTTGTTAGTGGAAATTAATTTGAAAAATTTACAAGCAACAAAAGTAAAAGAGTTTTTTTCTCAGGAAGAGTTAACTACCGTTTCAGCTGATGGTAATTTTTCTGTTACTATGGGACATCATAATAGAGGATTTTTAATTCTTGAATTGGAATAAAGGGGGGAGGAAGATTTTCCCCCTCTGTTATTTTGTTATATTTAAGTCAGCATAAATATCATCTCTTGAAATATTTGCCAAATCATTCACAATATATTCTACGGTAGGGTGAACTGTTTGAATATACTCTTGATTATCTTCAGCTTTTAGATAGATATTGATACCTATAGATGAAGCTTCTGGAGGAAGATATAGGTAGTTATATTTATAAGGTTCATTATCTTTTAGTTTATCAGAGAAACGTAGTTTACCAGTATCAAAATGACCTATAGCTTGGTTATTTTTATCTTTAATAACTGTAGAATAAAGATTACCTTCATGTTTTATTTTTAGCAAACTATTTCCTATGACAGAGATTTCATCTAAACTTCTATAGTTCTCAGAATCTACACGAATACCTGTCTCTGTCTGCCAAAGTGATTTTTTTACACTTTTGCCTTCTGCAAGGTTTCTTGTAGAGTGATTACGGTTTATATGTAATGGGTTCCATTTGATATATTTTTTACTCTCATTGCTAGTTATATTATAAATAATATAGTCGATTAAACGAATGGCTCCAAAGTAGTTAGGATGAATGTTGTCAGAATAGTACTTAACCCTTTCATTTGGATTGTCAAATTTATTTTTTAATATACTTTTTTGATTTAAAAGTGGAAGGTGTAACTCTTTTGAAATTTTTATATATATATTCTTAAGGGCAATATTATGCTCTTCTGAATATGTTGTTACTGGAACAACTAGAAAAATCAATGCTTTTGGTTTTAAACGTTGAAACTCTGTAATTCCAAATTTTATATGTTTTTCCCACTCTTCTGGTGTAGAGTTTTTTTTATGTGTATCATTAATACCCAAAGAGTATTCTAAAATAGTCGTACTACCTTCTTCTCCTGTACTTGCTGTAACAGCATTATCTAAACATTTTCCTCCAGAAGATTTAAACTTATTTGAAGCCCAATCTTCAGCACGAATGGCTGATTGTGATTCATGATGATAAGTAATATTAAATGGAGCCAATCGGTTTTTATACCAATAGTATTGAGCTGCAT
This sequence comes from Campylobacteraceae bacterium, assembly GCA_027068975.1. Classification (GTDB taxonomy): domain Bacteria; phylum Campylobacterota; class Campylobacteria; order Campylobacterales; family Sulfurovaceae; genus UBA1140. Next base: position 9,899 of record JALXFN010000061.1, read on the forward strand.
GATAACTGTCTCTTGTGCTGTCTCCAGCTGTAATATAGACAACATTGCTTTTTTTCTTAAGCATTGCATCTTCAACAAGTTTTTTAATTTTTTTTAAATTCTCCTCAGCTTCTACTGTAAATTGAGCTTCACTCTTTCCTAAATTAACTAAAGTATTATTGATCTTTACATCATTACAATCTTCATACTCTATATTTCCACATCCTATGATGGTTAGAGCTAGAGTAAATAGCAGTGTTGTTTTAAAATATTTCATATAAATATTCCTTTTTTTTTATTGTAACACAGTTTAATTATATTCTTTATTATGTTTTTTTGTTGTTAAATATTTTTAAATAACTATTTAGATGAATAGAATAGTCGAGAAATAATATAGTTTACTATTAGTAAAACAGCACCAATGAGAAGAAGAGTTAGAAATAATACGGTTCTATTATTACTCAATTCAAATTGTAAAGTATCAATTATCCATAGGTAGCCAATGGTTGAAAGAGAGATTGGAAGGATGATACTAAATAGCCACTCTTTATGTATTTTGGGTGCAAAAATATGATGTACAATAGGTACCCATATTAAAAAACTTAATAGAATAAATCCAAACCATAGTTGAGCAACACCTAGTGCCCCATAGTTATATGCAATCCAAAAAACAAGTGGTGAAAAGATAAAAAGTACAATAGTATGATAGAGAACATTCATTTTTAGTTTTCCATGAGTGATTTGTAGATAGGTTTGAAGTGATGTTAATGCAAGAAGGGAGTTTCCTAAAACATACCAAAAAAGAATCTCTTTTCCCCATGCTGAAGCCTCTATATTTCCTGTCCATGCATAAAGAAGTTCATAGGAGTAAAATGAAATAATACCTCCTACAGAGAATAGAATAATAGTAATCCATTGAGTTGAGTTTTTGTATAGGATAAAAAGCTCTTTCTCTTTATGTTGACTATAAAGTGCTGTCATTCGTGGTAAAATAGCTTGTAAAATGGGTTCAGATATTTGAATAATAGCATTAGAGACCATAGCAATTAGAGCAAAATATCCATACTCTTTTAAAGGAAGAATACCAGATAAGAGTAATTTATCTAACTGAGAGATAAATATCCATGCTGAGCCAGTATAGGCAATACTCATGGCAAAGTTTAAGATGGGTTTTACTGTTTTAAATGAGAAGTAGAGTTGAAAATGACCAATGTCCATAATTTTATAAAATTTAGAAAAGAAGACAATAAATTCAAGTGTAAAGATAAGCAGTTGATACTCAAAGAATGCTTGGATGTCACTACTAATATATTTTAATATAATAAGCACTCCTACAAATTTTAGGGTACTTAGTATAATATTTGCTTTATTGTACCAAACTTGCTCTTCACTAGCGACAATACCACTTTTATAGAGGGTAGCTAAAAATCGTAATCCTACCATAATACCAATAAGTGAGATAGAGTAAGATACGGTCTCTATGTTTAAATGTTCTACTTTTAGCCAATGGTTAGTAATCCAGTTACTAGAAAGAGTTATAGAGAGGATAATGGTAATAGTAATAAGAATAAAGATAAATTCTATGCTGTGAAATAGGTATTTAAATGCCTCTTTATCTTTTGTATTATTTGAAGTGCTTATCTTTGAGACTTCCCTTGAGATGGTTGGGGACAATCCCATGTCTAGTAGTAGCATCCAACTTTGAATAAGTGCAAAAAAACCAACAAGTCCATACGCTTCAGCACCCAAGTACTGAAGATAGAAAGGTACCATAACGATACCAATAATAATAAGGTAAAATCGACCTATATAGTTTGCAATAATATTGTATTTAAGTCGCATAAAATAATATCCTTAGTTTGAATCTCTATTTTTAGAATTTTAACATAGTTCAAATATATTCTTTATTATGTTTTTATGTTGTATATTAATATTCTTTACTTAGATACAAAGAGACAACCTGCTGTCCAAAATCTTCTACTACTTCTGGTTTTAAGTTATAACTGTTTGTATAGATATCTAAGATTTTATTTTCTAAATCTTTAGCATTATCATTTTTAAATAAGATGGTTCCTTTAGGTCGATAGGTAACATCACTAGCGATAATAGGTGTTTTAAAGTAGAGACTCTCTCTAACACTTATAGAGTCTCCATCACTTCGTGTTGCACGAATGGTTAAATGACTCTTTTTTATAAGTGAACTAAAGTCAAGCTCTTTATCAATATATATAAGATTAGTTTCATCTAAATAGGGGTGTGCTATTAGCAACTCATCAACAGTTTTTCGCATGGTTGTGCTAGGGTCAACTAAAATTAAAAGAGTATTAGTTAATTTTTTATTTTGTATTAACTCTCCATATGCTTCTATGACCAAATCAAATCCATAGAGTTCTTTACCATTTACGATGGTGCTTCTTGAGCAGTTTGTAGAGATGACAAAAGAGTAGTTATCTATTTTCTCTAAAAGAGGTTTACTTAATGCTTCAAGTTTATAAGGAGGAATAAAAGCAGGAATATGTCTGATTTTTTCCTTATTTAATTGTTCTGTATCTATCTCTTTATCATTAACAAGTATGACAATGTTTGATAAAAAGTTAATAATTTTAAACCAAAACATACTTTTAACTCGAGAGTTATGATGGGTATAGATAACTTTTTTAAAAAAAACTCTTGCTAAGAGTGCAATGGGTATTTTAATATTATTAGAGAGATGTATATGAATAATATCTGCATTCAAAAATGAAGAGAGAAGAGTAGGGGAGTTCTTGCCCTTTTTCTCTATTTGAATCATTTTTTGTTTTTTGATATCGTAAATTTGAACATCTATTTGCTCTTTGTGGTTTTGAGAAAAATGTAAAAAACGTTCAAGGTGAATAGTTACTCCACCAATAGGTGGGGGTACAGTTCCAAAAATTAGGACTTTTTTCATTATATTTTATGCTCTCTTTCTACTCTATATCTATTTTCTCCATTTACAATAGGAATATTTACTGTATATTTATGGTTGTTTTTCTTAGATACATAGTGTTTCTCCTGAGAAAAAAATTCAAAATACTCTTTATCGTTAATAGAGATTGTTATATTTTCAAGGTTTTTGTAGTTGTTGAATTTAAGAACTATCTCTTCGTTGTCAATATATATATCTGTATTTTCTACGGCATAGATATAGTCTGCGATATCTTGGCACGTTGCATACCAAATAGACTTATTTGAAAGATAGTTATAGATTTTTTGAAGACTTGTTATGTCTGATACAATATTGGCTGATTGAGTAATGCCTGATGAAGTTGCAGGTGAGATATGCTCTTGAATACTAATAATATTCCCAGAAGTGTAAAGATTATTTAATGCTTTGTATTGAGATATATCATAGAGAGGTTGCAGATATTTTGTAAATTGTTTTTTTCTATCTTTGTGTTTGTCTCCTGTACTATAACTAAGTCTTACAAAAGCGTTGCCACTAAAATTGGTGGGAAAAGAGATAATGTTCTCTTCTCCAAATTTTGTTGCAGTATAATTTTTTGTATTGTAGTTTACATCTTCACACCAGTAGTCAAATTTAGATTTATCTATAATCTCTAAAGAGTTTTCTCTCTGTTTGTAGCCACAGAATTTCCCTCCTTTTATCTCCACATTTAAATGCTCTTTAAATGTTTCAATACCTTTTTTTGTAACCTCTACACCTTCATCTACATTTTCAAAAAGTTCCCACTCATGTTTAAAGTTATTGACCGTTGAGGGGTTTGATGTATCAATATATTGACCATGGTTTGAGCCATGATGTGCTATCTCATGCCCCTCTTTAATAAGATGTTTTAAAAAGTTACTAAACTCTATACGTTCACCTACACCATACTTTTTATAGCTCTTTTTCCCTTTTTCACTGATGACATTGTGTTTTAAATAGGGAACAAAAAATGTAATTTTAATAGAGGGAAATTTGTTTAAGAGTTCTTTCTCTAAAAAAGAGTAGACAGAGTTTTCTTCTTTACAAAGATATCCCCAATCATTTTTATAGGCTTCTTTATAGGTCTCAATATAGGCATCACTTAAATCATCAATCATTAAAACCGATGGTGCTTGATGGTTGTTGAACCATTTTGAAATTGTAAAAGACATTAGTTCTCCTCTTGGTTGTTAGCAAGAAGTTGTTTATAGTTTGAGAGATGTGCTTCTTTACTAAAATATTTTTTATAGACATTCAATGAGGCAGAACTGTTTGGTGTAAAAGATTGAAGTTTTTCAACAATATTATCGTTAGAGGAGATTTTGATTCCAGCAGATTCCTCTTCTATAATAGAAGCATAAGAGCTTACAGCATCACTAATAATAAGGTTAACACCACAAGAGAGATACTCAGCAAGTTTGATAGGTGAAGAGACATTATTAACAACAATATCCTCTCGAATTAAAAATCCATACTCTTTAGTGCTTAAAAAATTTGGAATCTCTTCTCTATTGTCAATACTTAAAACTGTAACACTCTCTACATTTTTTCTATCTAAATGTTTTTTTACTTCTTGCTGTGCTTTATCTTTCTCTAGGGTTGCAATATATAAGTGTGCATGAGGTTTAAGTTTTAAAATCTCATTAAACATTTGTAGCATAATATCTACACGTTGCCATGCAGACATACCACCAATATAAACAAAACTATCTCTCTCTTTGGCTGAGCCATCATAGCTAAACTCTGAGATACAAGGAACAATGACACTATGGGTAAATGCTCTTTTTGTTTTACGTTCTAAATAGCTTTTCATTTCAGTTGAGACAAAAATATTTTTATCAGAGATAAGAAGTGCTAAGTATTCAATAGTAGATAAAAAGTAGTATCTTAGTTTTGAATTATGACGCAAAAAGGACTCCTCTGGCACAGCACCTTGAACCCAATAAAATATTTTTTTTCTCGTAAATACTTTAGCCAGTAGTGTTGAGACAGTGGTAAACATAACAGGACTAAAAATATAAGAGGCGTCTATTTTAACAAGTTTAAAGGCTAAGTCTACTAAACTAGAATAGCTATATATAGGGCTGTTTGGATAGTCTTTTTTAACAATGTCTATATACTTTTTATCTACTATAAATAAGATGTTTTGACCAAGCTCTTTTGCAAACTCGACATGTAATTTTATGGCATTCCAAACAGCTCTGTTCTCTGCATTATATGCAATAAAAAATATGCCTTTTTTTTCTACTTCCAATTCTCTCTCCAGTTGATTTTTTCTTTAATTATTTTTGCAGGTACTCCACCCACCATTACATCTGTTTTTATAAATCTTTTACTCACCACACTTCCCATAGCACAAAGGGAATCATCTGCCAGTTGGCTGTTTGGTGTAAATTTAACACCAGAACCGATATAACATCTATCTCCAATATTAATATTGACTTCATTACTAAAACTACCATGTGTCCAAAACTGAGAACGAACACCAGCGATAATGGTCTCTGCTCCAATGGTTATTTTTCCAAATAGGTCAAAGTAGTGCTGATTTTCTATTTTGGCATGATGTTTTAAAACAAGCATTCTCTCTTGTTCAAAATCTACTGCCCATCGACCACAACGAAAATAGTTAAACGAACCAATGGCACTCTTCTCTTCAAGGGTTGTTGTAAAAGGACCAGTAAAAAGATTAAATGCTCCTATACTGCTATTGTTCATGCTTAAGTGCTTAATATTAAGAACCGTAAGCCATCCTATTTTTGAGTTGTGAATCTTAAATTTAAATAGTGTTTTGTATAAAAATATACGTAGACTATTTAATGGCAATAAAGATATAAGGACTGCCATTAAAAGATGAAGTTTATGTTTCATGTTTACTCCTGTTATTGTTAAGTGATACCTCTTCTTTCTCTTTTAATATAAAGAGAATCATAATATATACAAATAGTGGATTTAATTCTATAAATGTAGAGGCAAGTGTTAATATAATAAAGCTCTGTAAGAGATAACCCTTGCTTTTACCTATTTGAATAAATTGTATGAACCAATAGATGTACAATAGAATTCCAAAGAATCCAGTTGCAACGAAAAAATCAAGAAGGTTCGATTTTGGTGTGGCATACCCATCACCATAAATAATCATGTCTGTTTCAGGCGATGAGAATCCTGCATCTACCATATTTGTAGTATACCAACTGTTGTAACCTCCAAACCCAATACCAAAAGGGTTTTCAAAAATACAAGTGATGGCACCTTGAATAGCACTGATTCGTGTTACATAAGTTCCCCAAACACCATTGTCTATTGTTAATCCACTTAATCCTTGTTCCCAATAGAGGTTAAAAACTTTTAGGTTGTACTTTACTATTTCAAGTTCCATAATTTGGTCATAAAATCCATAGAAAAATGATGTAACAATAGAGAGAAATAGAAGCAACTTTATTGGCGTTGAATACTTTAAAACTCCTACAATACTAAGAAGTATAATTTGTGCCTTAGAACCAATGGCTAAACCTAAAAGCATATAGTATCTTGAACTCCAAAATGGTAGTCCCTCTTTAAACTTTTCTAATAAAATAAAGAAGATGAAAAGATAGTAGTATCCAGCAGAACTTGGTTCTAAGAAAAACATCTCAATTCTTTCAGGAAACGTGGTTATTAGTTGATAGGTTCCTAACATGATATTGGGAACAATTGAAAAAAATAGAGTTGTTAAAAGATACTCTATATTTTTATCTTTAAAAAACTCATAAAGTGCTATAGAGAAGAGTATTTGAATAAAATATTTTCTTATATTCAATATAATATTAACTCTGTCTGCATACCCCTCGTCATAATAATTCATATAAATAAGTGTAAGAATAGCTCCTATGACTAAAAGTACAATATATTGCCACTCTATAGCAGAAAAAGAGCTATCTACATGCCAGATTTTTTGTAAGAAAACATAGCCAATAAAAAGAAGATAGAGTGTTCCAATATTGAGTTGTGAGCCAATTAGAAATGCTACATAGTATTGCATGATAGCTCCTCCCTTATATAGTATTCAATTAAAGTATATTTAATCTTCATAGAATAATACCCTTATTTTTCTCTTAATTTTATTATTTAAACAAATAAATTTAACTAAAATACAAGGTAGTTCTCCATAAGGAATTTTTTCTAATCTATTACTACGAATAATTGTTCGATTTTCTTTTACTCTATTAATGAGTTCAAGATATTTGTTAGCCATAATTTCACTACGTAAGGAGGTATAAGCTGTATTCCATGCCTCCTTAGAGATAGAAGATATCTCTTGAGGATTATCTAACAGATATAGAATCTGTTCTGCAAAACAATCAACATCGCCTATTGGACATAAAAAACCATTTTTTTTGTGTTGAATAACCAAGTCAGTGTTGTTTTTTAAATGACTTACTAGGGGTATAGTTCCTTGTGCCATTGCTTCTAAATAGACCAAGCCTTGACCTTCATAATAGGAGGGCATAATTAAAATATCAGCTTTATGTATCTCTTTAAGTACCTTATCATGTTCAAGTGAACCTAAAATAGATATATAGCTATTGAGTTTGGCTTTTTTTACGGCTTCTTTTAATGCTTTGAGGGATTCTCCTTCTCCAATAATTTTTAAATGAATTTTATTTGTATTTTTCTCTTCAAGAACTTTACTTATAATTTTAGGTAATAAAAGAACCCCTTTTTGTCTCTCTTCAATACGCCCTACAAAAAGTAATGAAATCTTATCGGTTGTTTTTTCTCTTTTTTTAGGATAGTATTGAGTGACATGGATACCGTTTTGGATGGTTTCTATTTTTTCATTATTAAATTCTTTCATCTCTTTAAATATCTTTTCTAGTGCAGGACTGACACAGACAATGCTATCCCATTGATTTTTATTTAAAAGTACATTATGATAAAACTCATTAATATTGTTATGTAAAATAGGTAAAACAATGGTCTCTTCCCTTAATAAACCAAGAAGGTAATGGACAAAAGGAACATTGTTGAGAAGTAAAACATCATATTTTTTTAATGAATTGGCTAATCTTTTGGCAAAATGGTTTTGACTCTCTAAAGAATTAATCGTAATGGTTTTAACGGAAAGCCCTTTACCTTTAAATGTATTAGACTCTCTTCCTTTTGAGAGGGTTTCAATAATTTCTACTTGATGCCCTTGTTCTATAAAATGTTTGGAGAGCATCTCAATAACAACCTCGACGCCTCCTATGTCGAGATAGTATGTTACTATTCCAATGTACATGCTCTTCTCCTTTTACTTTTAAATACAATTATTATCAATATTGAATTCATTAAGAATCAGTCCAGTATCCTTTATATGGTACTTTTCAATAAGGTTTTTGACAAGGGGAGTAACTGTACGTTTAGAGTGGTTTTTTCTTAATACAACAAGGTTTAAATCAGCATTTTTCATAAGCATTATGGTTTCAGACGCCTCCTGAATAGAGTCAGAATCAATAATTATATAGTCATACACTTTTTTTAATTCTACAAAAAGTGTATCTAGTTTTTCTTCTGAGAGTAATGGTTCAGAAAAGCTATTTGATGGGCTACCTGCAGGAAGAATGTCTAAGTTTAGGAATTTTGTGGATACTATACAGTTCTCTAAAGTCTCTTCTTCGCGTAAGTAAGGTTGTAGACCTTGTTTATAAGAACTTTTAAAATAATGATGCAAAGAGGGATTTTTGAAATTAAAATCAATTAAAATACTTTTAGCTTGAGTTTGCTGAAGTATGCCCCCTAAATTAAGAACAATAGTGCTTTTCCCTTCTTGCTTCTCCATAGACGTAATTAAAACTACTTTAGACTTTTTATTTGAATAGAGTAGTTCTAAATCTCTATGAATTTTTTTTAAGCATCTATTATATAAAGAGTTAGGATTTCTTAAAACTTCAAAACCTTTTGTTCCTTTTTTTAAAGAGGGGAGTTGTCCATAAATATTTAGTTCATCAAAGGTTTGAATATCATCAATAGAGGTCATTTTTTTATGTGTTTTATGATGAAGTATGGCTATAAGTAGACCTGTTAAAAGACCTAAAATTGTTGCAATAGTCAGTAGAAGACCTCTTTTGGGTTTAAAAGGGGTAGAAGGGACATAAGCATTTTCAATAATTTTATAGTCTGAAATGTTTGCAACTCTCAACATATTGTTTTCAGCCTTTTTCTCTAATAAATAGGCATACATTTTAGAATATACTTCATGGTCTCTTTTAAGGTTAACCAGCTTTGTCTCCTCTTTAGGAAGTGATTTTAGACTCTTTTCATAACTTTTCTTCATCTTCTTTAAAGTACGTTCTTGATTATAAATAGAAGTACTTAAGCTTTTTATATTTAATTCAATCTTTCTTTGAATATTACTAATGTCTATGCGTGTTTGACGAAGTTCATGGAACTCTTCTGTATACTCTTGTGATAACTTATTCTCTTTTAGCTCTAATTGGTTTAGTATCTCTATAAGAGATATGGTAGCTTTATCGTTTAGTTCAACCAAGGCTGGTCCAATAGATGAAATACTTTCCCCTTTATTTAACATCTTTAATGCATTATTTATCAATCTTTTCTTTAGACTATTTTCGAAAAGCTTTACTTCAATATCGCTAAGTTGTTTAATAGTGATATTCGATTGAAGAGAGGGGTTTAGTAGTTCCTTATTGACTTTATACTCTTCTAAAGATTTTTCAGATACAGAGAATTTTTTTTGTGTTTTATCTATCTGTGTCTGAATAAAGTCTAGTACATTATTGTTTGTTTCTATTTTGTTGTTAATGTTGTTTTGAAGAAATGTTTGAAGTAGTTTATTAACATATTCCGTTGCTCTTTCTGGAATAGTATCTACATAGGAGACTTTAATAAGAGGCGTATTGATTTTTAGTTGTTCAATAGTTAAATTTTTATTAAC
>JALXFN010000062.1:0-1006 GCA_027068975.1 Campylobacteraceae bacterium
ATTCCTATCGACATCCCCTCTTTGGATGACCTTGGAGCACCGGAAGTCTACAAGAAACTCATCAAAAGAGAGAAAGGTCTCATCCTGGTGACCGGTCCTACCGGTTCAGGTAAATCAACCACTCTGGCCGCGCTGCTCAATGAGATCAACGAACATGAACAAAAACATATTGTGACCGTTGAAGATCCTGTAGAATTCATACACCAGAACAAAAAAGCTGTTTTTTCCCATCGCGGGGTCGGTGAGGATACCAAAAGCTTTGCAACTGCACTGAAGTATGCAATGCGACAGGATCCGGATATCATCCTCATCGGGGAGATGCGGGACAAGGAGACGATCGAAGCGGCTCTGACAGCGGCAGAAACAGGTCACCTGGTCTTTGGTACCCTACATACCTCTTCGGCACCCGGCACGATCAACCGTATCATCGATGTCTTCACCGGAGATGAACAGCCACAGATTCGGGCAATGATCTCTACATCACTTGTTTCGGTCATTGCACAATCACTTCTGCCTAAAATTGGTGGGGGACGTGTTGCTACACATGAAATCCTGGTAACCAATCACGCCATTTCCAACCTTATTCGTGAAGACAAAGTGCATCAGATCTATTCTCAAATGCAGCTTGGGCAGGAAGGCTCCGGTATGCAGACGCAGACACAGGCACTCCTGAAGTTTCTTCGTGAAGGGAAAATAAGCCGTGAGACAGCACTGCAGTATGCCAACAAACCAGATGAACTTGCAAAAGCTGTTGTACGCTAAGCTATAATTATAAAAAATGGAAGGTTTTTAATGATTGACTTTAACTACTTCGATATAACTATCGCCGCAATTGTCCTGATTCTGGGGATCAAAGGTTTTATGCACGGATTTGTCAGGGAGGTTTTTGGGCTTATCGGACTTGTCGCCGGTGTCTATTTTGCCTCACGTCTCTCAGACACCGCTGCTGCATTTATCGACAGCAATTTCTTTCATTTGGAAAACACTGCACTGCTTAAACTGCTTG
>JALXFN010000062.1:1016-1646 GCA_027068975.1 Campylobacteraceae bacterium
AAACAACAATCCGGGTATTGTGAGTCGATTTTTTGGATTTCTTGCAGCTGCTGCAAAATATTTCATTATATTTGCGCTCATTGTAACAGCACTTTCACATGTTCAGCTCGCCAAAGACAAACTAGAAAAATATGTGCAGGGGAGCATCCTCTATCCGTATCTTGTCAAAGTAGGCTCCCAGCTCATTCACCTTGAAACTCCGATCAAAAAAAGTGTAATAGCAGAGACAACTGCATCAAAGAATAAAGCATTGACTCAAAATAGCAGTGATCTTAATCGAAGCGCGGATATCCAGACTGATAACAACCATAGCGTAGGTTCTCAATGATCAGTTACCCTTTGCTCCTTGAACGGTTCAAAAAGCTATTGAAGGAGAACACCCTAAAGTTTACCAAACAAAGAGAGCTCATACTGAAGTTTCTTTATGAGCATGAAGATCACTACACTCCTGAGGAGATACATACCTTGTTAAAACAGAAGTATCCTGATATCAAAGTCGGGATAGCAACAGTTTATCGTACACTTTCACTACTCGAAGAGTCGGGTATAGCCAGCTCAATCTCTTTTGGCGCACAGGGCAAAAAGTACGAACTGGGTCTCAAAAAGCACCATGACCACCTTATCTGCTCA
>JALXFN010000062.1:1656-2128 GCA_027068975.1 Campylobacteraceae bacterium
GAAGAGATCGCCAAAAAGTTCAACTTTAAAATGACTGATCATACCATGAAGATTATCGGCCTTTGCAAAAAGTGCCAATAGTTCATAGAAGCATCCAAGACAACACATACAGGAGACACCTTGATATTTGACAACCAGTATATTCAAGAACGTATCAAAAAAACAGAGAAACTCAGGGAAGAAGGGATCAATCCCTATCCTGCCAATATAGAAAAAGGAATGCCTTCAAGCCAGTTCCTCCAAGCCTTTGACCACATCAAATCACTTGATGCCGACGAGAAAAAAGATGAGAGCAAAGAGGTCACACTCACAGGACGCATCAAGTTTATACGTATCATGGGCAAAGCAGCATTTGCCAAGATAGAAGACGATGACGGGCTCGTACAGATTTACTACAACCGTGATGATCTGCCTGAAGGCTACTACAACAATGTAGTAAAAAAACTTTTTGAGGTTGGAGACATTATAGAAG
>JALXFN010000063.1 GCA_027068975.1 Campylobacteraceae bacterium
AAAAAAAAAGAAAAAAAAAAAATCAATAAACTCAAAGCTACTACATCAACATTTACCTTTAAAAATTTTAAAAACAAAACAACTATTGTAAATTTAAAAAATGATGTATATACATTTTCAAATATAAAACAACCTATTGTAATGGTTAACCTATCTTCTACTTGGTGTCCACCCTGTAGAGGAGAAGTCCCTCACCTTAGTAGTCTACAAAAGAAATTTAAAGAAAATCTTTTTATAATTACTGCTTTGGTTCACGATAATATTAAAGACAATGAACTAAAAAAACTAATTATATCTGAGAAAGCACACTTCTTCGTTGCTGTTAACCAAAATGAGAATGAAAAATTTGAAAAAATGATTATAAAAAAATTAGGAATTGTTGATAACTTCAAATTACCCTTGATGGTACTATTTGCTAATGGTAAATACTTTACACATTATGAAGGAAGTATGCCAGAAGAGATGATAGAGAGTGATATAAAACAACTATTAGAAAAACAAAAGAGAGATAAATAATGTTTAATATATTTAAAAAAGTTTTTAAACGTACCAATGATGCCATAAAAGAAGTAGCCCCCGAAAAAAAGAAAAAAATCACTAAAGATGAGTTTGAAGATATTCTCTTAGAGGCTGATGTAAACTATGAATTGGTAGAAAAGTTCTTAGAAAAACTTTCCAATACCATTAACAGAGGTGAAGCCTATAATGCACTTATTACAGTCTTTCAATATAAAGCTGATTGGAAAGATGATATCGATGCAAAACCTTTTGTAGACATGATTGTCGGAGTAAATGGTGCTGGTAAAACAACCACCATGGCAAAACTCGCACGACATCATCAAAAAGATGGTAAATCAGTTATTTTTGGTGCTGCTGATACCTTTAGAGCTGCAGCCATAGAACAGTTAACTCGTTGGGCAAAAAAGCTAGATGTTCCTATTGTAGCAACACAACAAGGTCATGACCCTTCTGCTGTTGTTTATGATACCATATCCTCGGCTATAGCAAAAAATATAGACCATGTACTTATAGATACAGCAGGAAGACTACATACTCAAACCAACTTAGGTGAAGAGCTTAAAAAAATGGTTCGTACAGCAGACAAAGCAATGACAGATGCACCACATAGAAAAATGCTTATACTTGATGGTACACAAGGTAGCTCTAGTATTAACCAAGCAAAAATTTTCAACGAACTTATTGGTATAGATGGTATAATAATTACTAAGTTAGATGGTACAGCTAAAGGTGGTTCTGTTCTATCTATAGCAGATGAACTTCAAATGCCTATCTACTATATAGGTACAGGGGAGCAACCTGATGACCTAATAAGATTTAAAGCAGATGATTATGTCAATACTATTTTGGATGGAATTTTTATCTAAAGGGTTTTAGGTCACAACTAGGAGGTTAAAATGCCAAAAATATTTACCCCTATTTTACTTATACTGTTAACGACTACTTCTCTTCTTATTTTAAAGGAGAGAAAAACTTTTGATATTAGAACGCTTGTGCATATAGACCCCATACCCCATACAAAAGAGTTAATAGCTAAAGAGAAATATGTAGAGGCAGAAGAGTATCTTAGCTATTTTATCTCATATAATTATGTTAAAGAAAATCCTCAAAGTCAACAACTTCTACAAGCAATAAAATCAAAACGTGAAGATTATGGGTATAAAGCAAAAAAATTCTTAGAGGGATTAACCCAAGGAAAAAGTGATGAAGATATAGGAAAAGCCTCAGCTTTTGTTTCTGATTTTTTAATTGTTGGGGATATTAGAGATTTATCTATAGAGGGGAAGCACTATATTGATAATAAAGAGGTAGATAATGTTATTGTAGCTCTCTCTTCACTTGGTATCTTAGCAACAGCCTCAACAGTTTATACTATGGGAGCTACTACTCCTGTAAAAACCTCTATATCTGTTTTAAAGTATGGAAAAAAAGTCAACAAACTTCCCTCATGGCTAAGTAAACAACTTATTACACAAGCTCAAATCTCAAATAAAACTAAATCATTAGATAATTTAAAAGATTTACTACAACCTATCTATAAACTTTACGATAAAATTGGTCTAAATCAAACACTAAATCTTCTAAAAAATACAAAAAATATTAAAGAGTTAAAAAGCTTTGTAACACTTGCATCTCGTTTTGGTAAAAAGAGTAATATTCTTCTAAAAATCACAAAAGGTAAGGCATTTGAGTATGCAAAAAGTATGCCTAATGTCAAAAGTAAAAACATACTCTATGCTTCTACTTATGGAGAAGAAGGATTAAAAGGTTTAAAGAAAATGGGAGAAGTTAAGTTCATAAAAAGAGTTGGTTTTAGCTCAAACTTAGCTAAAACAACCTATAAAGGAAACTTGAACTCGTTTTTTAATTATCTACTAAAAACTATTCCTTCTTCACTTCTATATGCAATAGTTATTTTGACTCTTTTATATTTTATTCAGAAAATTTATATACCTATAAGAGAACTATTCAGCTCTCCTCTTCTATCCAAATAACTTCTTCATCTTCTCAAAGAAAATGGCAGACAAACCTTTTGGTTTTGCTAACTGTTCTATAAACTGGTCATAGTTCATATTTTTCTCTTCTAAATAAGCATCAAGATATGCCATTGAAGCTTTAACATCATGCTCTTTTTCAATTGCTAAAAGTTTAACATAAAGCTTTTCCATCACTTCTACAACATGCTTTGGCGCTGCTTGTCTAAATGCTACATAATATTGAATATTTCCTAAAGGGTCACGTCTTATATCAAAGTCAGTTGTAACCCAATAGTAGTTACCATTTTTAGCCATATTTTTGACTACTGCCATTATGTTTCTTCCAGATTTTAGATGATCCCACATAAGTTTAAAGATTGCTCTTGGCATATCTGGATGTCGTAATATACTGTGTGGAGAAGATATCAATTCACTCTCTTTGTATCCCGATAACTCACAAAAGTAATCATTACCATAGATAATTTTTCCTGAAACATCTGTTTTACTTACAATCATTCTTTTACTATCTAGTTTAATCTCTATATCTGTAGCTATTGGTCGTGTTATTGTTATTGACATTCTAAATCCTATATAATATTAATTAAAAATAATTATATAGTATTTTTTCTTTATAAAAGTTTAAGTTTATCTTTTATTTAACAAGGAAATCTTTACCTGTTGTTTGAGCCACATTCTATGTTCAATGGCAGGAAAACCTGCATAAGTTTTTCCTCCTTTAAGAGACTTCGTTACACCAGCTTTTCCTGCAATGGTTACAAAATCACCAATATGGAGGTGTCCTGATATTGCACTCTGACCACCTATTACAAGATTACGACCAGTAGTAGTAGAACCTGCGATTCCTGATTGACCAGCCATCAGTGAGTGTTCACCTACATCACAGTTATGTCCTATCTGAATAAGATTGTCAAGCTTTGTACCTTTACGTATATATGTTGTACCAAAAACAGCTCTATCAATGGTACAGTTTGCACCTATCTCCACATCATCTTCTATAACAGTATTACCATTTTGATAAATCTTAACATGTTCACCCATTTTTGTATGAGCAAAACCATAACCATCTGAACCTATTACTGTTCCTGCATGAACGATACAATTAGAACCTATTATGGAGTGATGGTAAATCGTAACATTGGGATATATAAGTGTATTAGAACCAATACTGACATTATCACCAATATAAGCACCAGCCATAACGATTACATTATCTCCTAAAGTTACATTTTTTCCAAAAGATGCACGGATAGAAATATCACATCTCTCACCTATTTTGGGTTCATCACCTTTTGTCTCTATTTTATGAGCAAAAAATTTTGAAGCCAATGCTAATTTTAAATAGGCTTCATCTGTTACTAAAGCAACAGTTGTTTCAGGTAATAACCCTGCATACTCCTCTGCTATTAACACAGCTGCTGCTTTAGTATGATGGAGGTCATTAAGATATTTTTTATCATTAAAAAAAGAGAGTTGAGTAGGAGTTGCTTCACTAAGCGTGTGAAGTCCAGTTATTTCTATGTCATCACCTGTAAAAGAAATATCTATTTCTTGACATATTTGAGTTAATTTCATATTTTTTCCTATTATAGGCAAGGACAGCGACATCGCTCTGCCCCTACATTTTTTATCGTTCTATTGCAACAACCCCACCACGAACAATCTCAATAGGATTATAACGTTGTGTAGCCTCTAAAAAGTGTCTTACTCTACAAGGTTCATCTGCAACCATACCAATACATATGTTCACTCCAACATTAACGATTCCACCATTATAAGCTGCACAAAGAGCCTCTATATCTGCTAAACTCTCCTCTATAGGAAATTTAACCAATACCATCTCTTTCTCAACCATCTCATCATGTTCGATTACCTTATAGACAGGTACAAGTTTATGAAGCTGTTTAGTAATCTGTTCCAATACTCTAGCACTACCTTTGGTTACAATGGTAATATGTGACAAATTAGAGTTAGGAATAGGTGCTACCGTTAAAGTCTCTATGTTGTAACCACGTCCAGCAAAAAGTCCTGAAATTCTTGAAAGCACGGAACTCTCATTTTCAACCAAAACGGAGATTACTCTTCTTACATTTTCCATTACTTCTCTCCTTTCGTATTATCTTCTTTTTTAGGTAACATCATATTATATAATGCTCCAGCAGCAGGAACCATTGGTAAAACGTTTTCAAATCGTGCTACTTGTACATTAATAAATGCTACTTTGTCTTTCTCTATAGCATCTTTTATAGCTGCATCAAACTCTGCTTTTGTAGTAACATCATACCCTATTCCATGACAAGCTTCAGCCAACGCCTTGTAGTTTGGTTGAAAACTCAAATCGGTTTCAGAATAACGCTCTTCATAGAAAAATGTCTGCCACTGTCGAACCATTCCAAGGAAATGGTTGTTCAAAATAATATTAATAACAGGAATCTTATACTCAGAAGCTGTTACTAACTCTTGAACGTTCATCAAAATAGACCCATCACCTGTAATATTTATAACTGTCTTCTCTGGAAATGCCTTTTTAGCTCCCAAGGCTGCAGGAAGACCAAAACCCATTGTTCCAAGTCCACCAGAGTTAATCCACTGACGAGGTCTATCAAACGGATAGTGTTGAGCTGCCCACATCTGATGCTGACCAACATCAGAAGTTATAATGGCTTGTTCACCAACTAACTTACCTATTCTCTCAATTACCCATTGTGGTTTAATCACATCATCAGAGTCCACATAAGATTGAGGATGTAAGTTATCATAACGCTCCAAAACTTCTCGCCAATCAGCATAACGCTCAGGCTTTATTTTCCCCTCAAGACCTTCAATAAACTTCTCAAGAACATTTGCTAAATCTCCAACAATAGGATAATCAACATCTACAAGCTTACCAATGTTAGCAGGGTCAATATCCACATGGATAATATCTGCATACTTAGCAAACTCAGTAAGCTTACCTGTAACCCTATCATCAAATCTAGCCCCCAAAGAGATAACCAAATCGGTCTCTGACATTGCCATATTTGAAGCATAGTTACCATGCATTCCTAACATACCTTGAAGCAGTGGATTTTTAGCACCCATAACACCACGAGCCATCAAAGTTTCAACAGCTGGAATCTGTCCCATCTCTGCAATTTTACGTACTAAATTACTTGTATCAGAGAGTGTAACTCCCCCACCAATATAAAGTAGAGGCTTTTTCGATTTTAAAATTGCTTCTATAGCTTTCTCAATCTGTCGTTTATTCCCTTTAACTGTTGGTTTAAAACTTGGGATATCTACACTATCAGGGTAAACAAAATCACCAAACTCAGCAGTTATATCTTTAGGAATATCAACCAAAACAGGACCTGGTCTTCCTGTACGTGCTATATGAAAAGCCTCTTTCAGAATACGAGGAAGTTCAGAAAGTTCACGTACCAAGTAGTTGTGTTTTGTACAAGGTCGTGAAATACCTACAGCATCAATCTCTTGAAAACCATCTGTCCCAATAAGAGACAAAGGAACCTGCCCCGAAATCACAACCATAGGAATAGAATCCATATACGCTGTTGCTAAACCAGTTACAGCATTGGTAAATCCTGGTCCAGAGGTCACCATGGCAACACCCACTTCACCAGTAGCTCTAGCATAACCATCTGCTGCATGAACAGAAGCTTGTTCGTGTCTATTTAAGATGTGTTCAAACCCATCTTGCTTATATATCTCATCATATACGTTCATGATAGCACCACCTGGGTAACCAAAAACGGTCTTTACACCCTCGGCTATCAGTGCTTCACAAACCATTTGTGCACCGTTCATCTTCATGAATTTAGCTCCAATCGTATTGTAATTTTGTGGTGGATTTTAGCTAAATTCGGATAAAAAGGGTCTGAAATTAAATATTCAAACCTTTATTCTCTACTCTAGTGTAATGTATAATTTGTATAAGAAATCAACTACATATATTTTATTTATAATAAGCATCAACTCCATCAGCAATACCCTTAACAAATCTCTCTTGATAGCGTTTACTTCTTAATCTTCTTAGTTCTCTATTATGTGTTAGGTAGCCTGTCTCTATTAAAACTGCTGGCATGGTTGAACCTAAAAGAACCCAAAAATCAGAACTTTTAACTCCTTTATCATTTAACTTATAACGTTTTCTTACATTAGTTAAGATTTTACTCCTTATTCCTCTTGCTAATTTTCGAGACTTAGCAATTTTCCATGAACTTATCATTTTTTTATATGCTGATACTGAGTAGTAATACTTTCCTTTATAGTAGGCTCGTCTTTTTCTTACTCTATCTGAATTTTTTAGAGACAAATAAAATACTTCAAAACCTTCATATTTCTGTTTAGGTTTTCCTTTTGCTGATGCATTAGCATGAATGGATATAAATAGCTCTCCATTTCTAGCATTTGCATACTCTGTTCTCTCTTTTAAAGACAAATATTTATCATACGTTCTTGTCATAAAAACTTTATAGCCTCGTTTTTGCAACTCTCTTCTTAATCTTTTTGATATCTCCAAAGTCAGGGTTTTTTCATAAATACCTTTTCCAATGGCACCTACATCTCGTCCCCCATGACCAGGGTCAATAATAATGGTTTTTTTACCATGATTAATTTTATGTTTCTTTTTTGCATGACTATTTTTTCTAGTATGCTGTTTTTTGCTAGAATAATTATTTCTTTCTACCATTTTAGAAGAAGCATTTAAATAAATAGTCAATATTTTACCATTAATAGAATAATTTTTCTTATTTTTAGAATAGGACTCAATAACAATACGTAAATAGTTTTTATTAAACTGTCCAATCCTAAAAGCTTTAACCCCTTTATGCCTATAGTGGGATATTGTCTTAGTTTTAGGCAATACCCCATTTTTAATATCATATATATATTTAACCAATCCATTACGTTCTATGGCTAAAGTTTTTATATTTCCAATATTATATTTAAACGTTAAAATAAGCTTATTATTACCTAAAGAAGTATCTCTTAAATAATTATTTGCTTGTGCAAAAAGTGTTTGAGAAAAAATAAAATACAGTAAAACAATAGATAACTTTTTAATCAAAATAGCTAATCCTCCCCACCTATTAATTCAAAAGATATTTTAACATTTTATAGAGAATAATATGCTATTTTTTTTATTAAATTCAAAATATAATATTTAGAAACAACTTATTTACTCAAATATTCTTAAATATTTTAAAATATTAGTTTTTTATATTTTTATTAATAATTTTTTAATATTATTATTTTAGTTTAAGAATAACACAATAGTATTTACTATTACATATATGAAAAGGTTATTTTATAATGTCAAATTTATTTAAATCACAACCTATTGATAATATAAATATTTTATCAAATGAATCCACCACAAAAGAAGAGGAAAAAAACTTTAGACAATATATTGTAAAGTTCTATGAAAAGCAAGGCTATAAAGTTTGGAACCATACGGATGATACTGGTGAAAACGATAAAGGTATTAATATCATTGCAAAAAAAAACAGAGAGATTCTCCTTATTCATTGTCATCTATCGACCATAAACATTACTACTCATGATTTAAAAGAGTTTGAGAATCAGCGTAATAAGTTTATTTTAGAAAATCCACTCTTTGAAGGTTATGATATAAATTTACGTTATTCATTAACTGGGTTTTTTTTAACAGAAGAGGCTTTTTGGTACATACATGAACATTCAAAAATAATCTCGTATGAAGTCATAAAATAAAGATTAGGAAAAAAAAGTCAAAACCTTCTCATCGACCCCGTTAATAAGTTCATTATTTCTATTTTCATACTCAATATTGGACAATATAAACCGAATTAAATTAAGTCTTGCTCTCTTTTTATCATTGGCATCCAACATACACCATGGAGCATGTTTTGTTCCTGACCTCTTAAACATTTTATCTCTAAGCTCTACATATCGGTCATACTTTTGATGTGATTTATAATCTAAATCTGAAAGTTTCCAAGATTTTAAGGGGTCACCCTCCCTATCTTTAAGTCTTTTAGCCTGTGTCTCATGTGAGATATTCAGATAGAACTTAAAGATCATCACCCCATCATCTACCAACATCTTCTCTACATCATTTACTTGTCTATAAAAGAGTTCATGTTGCTCGTCTGTACAAAAACCAAACACCTGCTCTATACCTGCTCTGTTATACCAAGACCTATCAAAACAGACTATCTCACCAGCATTAGGTATCTGCTTTAAATGACGCTGAAAATACCACTGTCCAAGCTCTTTAGAGTTGGGTTTAGACAAAGCAACAGAACGTGCTTCACGAGGATTCCAAAAACGATTAAGAGCCTTAATAGAAGAGCTTTTCCCACCTGTATCCATCCCTTCAAATATAATGAGTAGTCGTCTCTTATTATCTATAATCCACTTTTGAAGTTTGACCAATTCTAAATGAAGTTTTAACAACTCTTTATTATAAAACTTTGTTTCAAGATTTCCATTTTTTTTGTATATATCTTTAGCTCTCTCTTCATACTCTGGAAGGTTTTTTGTATACTCTACTCTCATTTTAATCTCCTCTTATCTCTGGAGGAATATTTTTACTCGTCTTTGCACCCAGCTCCTTAAGTTGTTCTGCTTGATTAACAAGATTTCCCTTTCCTTCACTAAGACGCTTTTTCGCTGTCTCAAACGTTCCTTGAAGCGTATCAAATTGTTTAGATATTTTTACCATATCTTCTGAAAAGTTTACAAACTTATCGTACAAAGCACCAGCTCTTTTCGCTATCTCTTTTGCATTTTGATTCTGTTTTTCATACTTCCAAACATTCTCTATAGCTCTAAGACCTATAAGCAAGGTAGTTGGTCCTACAAGTAGTATCTGTTTCTTAAAGGCATCATCGTACAATGTTGGGTCGTTCTCTAGTGCTAAAGCCAATGCTCCCTCTATAGGTACAAACATAAAGATAAAATCTAAACTATTAATACCTAAAAGTTTTTCATAGTTTTTAGATGATAAATCTTTAATATGATTTCGCATAGATTTAATATGTTCAGACAAATAAAGTTCTTTTGTTTTTGAGTGTTCAGCAGAGACAAACTTTTCATAAGCGTTAAGTGATGTTTTTGCATCTATAATTAAGTCTCTTTTATCTGGTAAATGAACCAACACATCTGGTCTATAACTTTTACCATCATCATTACGTAAAGCGACTTCTCTTGTATACTCAATTCCTTTTCGTAAACCTGAAGACTCTAAAACTTTTTCAAGAATCATCTCTCCCCAAACACCTTGTTGCTTATTACCACCTTTTAGAGCATTGGTTAAGTTAATAGCATCTTGACTGATTTGCTGATTAAGCTCTTTTAAAGAGATTATCTCCTGCTTAAGCATTGCCCTATCTTTAGACTCTGTATTATAAAGTATATTTATCTCTTTTTTAAACTCATTTATTTGACTCTCCATAGGTTTTATAATGGAGCTTAAGTTCTCTTGACTCAACTTTGAAAAATCTTTTGAATTTCTTTCAAATATTTTAGCTGCAAGCAAACTAAACTCTTCTTTCAGCTCACCCTTATGCTCTTTCATCATCTGAATCTTTTCAAGATTTTGCTTTTTTTGTTCACGAACTTCTACGGCAGACTCTCTTAGTTGCATATTAAGACGGTTGTTGTCATTAACTAAACTCTCATTACGTTTTTTAGCAAGTTCATGCTTCTCTAGTAGTTGATGATAATCTTTTTCAAGTAAATCAAAATGAATAGCTGCTTGATCTATACTATTTTTTTGTGCAAGAGTAATTTCAATATGCTCTTTTTCTTGGTCTATTAGCTGTTCTTTTAACCTACTAATAGTCTCTTTAGAAAGTCGAAGTGCTTCCTTATTTTCAGCAAAGAGTTCAAGTTCACGTTTTAACTCTATATTTAAAATCTTCTCTTCTGTCCAAGCTTTATCTATTAAAGCAATTTTTGCATCTTTTGCTTCATCTATCTCTTTTGCCCGTTCGAGGATGCTTGTTAGAGTTTTGATTTTGCTTAAAAATATAACTATTATTGTAGAAATTAAAAATGTAATAAGGAGAAAAAGCCCCAAAATTATAAAAAATTCATTATTCATTTCAAAATTACTTAATAGTTTATCCAATATTTATCCCTCTATGATATCGTACCCTTTAGGTGCTTGACACTCTAGTTTTGTTACATCAAACGACGTACTATTGTAAGTCATGTTATTAAATATAATTTTAACACCATTGTCTAAATTATCAACATAAACAATTTTACTCAGTTGTTCGTTTTTATCTAATGTAATAATATACTCTGTCTCTTTATATGTTGCTTTATAATCAACATTTGTTATCTTTTGTGCAACTTTTAGAATAGCTTCTAAGTTAATTCCTTCATCAACTACATAATTTGAAATCTGTTCCAAGTCATGGTCTACAACCACAAGTTGCACACCATCTGTACAAACCTCTTTTTTTGTAGGAGAACTGTAATTCCACTTAAATAGACTGTTACTATAGGTTTGCTCTGTCCCAGAGCTGTTAATAAAATTCTCTTTTGTGTTCTGAAATAAAACATTTCCATTATACTTAATAACTTTTCCTTTATCATTGGTAATACTTTGTTGAAAATCTGTCTCAAAATTATTTGGAAGGGTAATCTCTGCATTAAGTGTCATAATCAGTACGGAAAGTGTTAATACTAATTTCATTTTTTGTCCTTTTTACTATTAAATATATTTAAAATTTTGCCACAAAATCGTGGATTAAATAAAAGATAACCCAGCTATTAAAATAATAGAGAGAAATATTACATAACCATATTTTGGATTTTTTGTCTTCATTGCTTTATACATACCCCAAAAGAGAATACCCATTAAAATTAAAGTACTTATCAACCATGGTAACAGCCATGGCATTGAAGCATCAGCGTTCAACTTTTCAGTTGCGAAAAGTGACAGATTACTTAAAAGTGAAATCAATGCTATTTTTCTCATTTTCCTAAATCCTCTTTTG
Organism: Campylobacteraceae bacterium; assembly: GCA_027068975.1. Taxonomy (GTDB): domain Bacteria; phylum Campylobacterota; class Campylobacteria; order Campylobacterales; family Sulfurovaceae; genus UBA1140. Next base: position 11,507 of record JALXFN010000063.1, read on the forward strand.
CTAACTTATCTACCATTTTAATGCTATCTAGTGCATTTTCTAAAATTTGCTTTGTAGATTTTAAAGGTTTCATACGAAGATTGGTATATTTTTTATCTAAACTTTCATCCATTAAAACTTCCATCACCTCTTTTTCTAATTCAGCATAAATCTCTTGAAGCTTCTGCTCAATAAACTCTACATTCATTACTTACTCTTTGGTCTAAAGATTTTAATAACCTCTTCATTGGCTTCCATAAATGAACCACCTATAAGGTCAACACAGTAAGGGACAGCAGGGAAAACAGCATCGAGACACTCACGAATAGATTTAGGTTTACCAGGAAGATTAATAATAAGAGAACCATTACAAATGCCAGCAGTTTGACGAGAAAGAATGGCTGTAGGTACATACTGCAGACTAACAGCCCTCATCTGCTCACCAAAACCAGGAAGAAGCTTTTGGCAAACATTTTCTGTAGCTTCTGTAGTTACATCACGAGGTGCAGGCCCTGTACCACCTGTGGTTACGATAAGGTCACAATTTTTATCACGAGAAAGTTCTATAAGTGTATCCTCAATAATAGCTTGTTCATCTGCTATACATCGGTACTCATACTCACACTCATTTAACAAATACTCTTTCATGGTATCCATTATGGCTATTCCTGAAATATCCTCATATATTCCTTGACTTGCACGATCACTGGCTGTTAGAACACCTATTTTTATTTTATCCATTTTTTTTCCTATTTTTTAGTGAACGGATTATAGCAAAAATATTAAAAAGAGTAGCCAACTCCTACATAACCAACTGAACTATCCATTCCAAACTTCATAATCATTGGGTCTAATTTAAAAGAATTTTTATAAATATCTATAGTAATGTCATCTACATCCCATTTTGAATACTTATAGCCTAAAGTAGCATACAACCTTGGACTTAATGTTAACCAACCCCACTTATATTTTTCGGTAAATGGAGTGAAGTACAGACCAGCATTTAACTCTTGGAATGTACCGTCTACAGAAAATTCAGAGTCAATATAATCATTTTTTATATATCCAGTTTGATAAGCAATGCTTCCTATACCATATATAGAGAGATTTTTATTTAATGTTTTTTGGAAGTTAATGGAAGGTCCAATTTTATAGGTCATCATAGATGTTTTTGTTTCTTTAAAAAGGTCAACCAAACTTAAAGCTGAATCTTGATTTTCCAATACCATATTTATCATATCAGCTGAAGGGGTTGCAGAGCTTGAACTGTCTATCCAAGGTATAGAGAGACCTACCAATAGACCTAAACCTAAAAAGTTATCTTCATCTTTATGTTGTACATCATAACCAACTCTAAAATTTACATCTAAGCCTTTGACTCTATAATCCATGGTAGGAATCTCCCAAGGCGATGAAGAAGGTATAAAACTATTTGCTTGACCTACTAAGTTATTATAATTTTGTTGAGCTTGTTTTAAAGTTTTTGAGTCCATCCACATAAAATCGTAACTATAAAAAGCATCTGTACCAACAATGTTACTATGACGTTCAACCAAAGAAAAGGTATCTATATCAGTACTCATCGTACCAGATAAAGCCTGTTTCATAAAGCCACCATTGAGGTTAAAAGTTCCAGAACCATACTGAAATTCTGCTGCTGTTAAAAGTGCTGAGACTGCTATTAATGATAAGCCTATTTTTTTCATAACCATTTCCCTTTTGTATAAGTTATATTTATTATAAGGAAATAAAATTATAAAATAAAGTATTTAACCTATTTTTATTAAAATCTTATCAAGCAATGTTGTAGAAAGTAGCCTTTTTAAAAAACCTAAAATATAAGTTGCTTTTGTAATATAATATCTAGGTTTTGGTTTTTTTTCAACTATAATTTTATAAACTACCTCTGCGACAGAGATAGCCTCTTCATTAAAAGGTACAGTACTTTTATCTGCAGATAAGTTTTTTTGATATGCCTCTTTAAAAACTGAATGCTCTATATCTACATTCTCTCTCAGTTTTTGCATGGCATTTTTACGAAAGTCACTTGTCACTGGTCCTGTATTTAGTAAGCTTACATAGATGTTGCTTCCCGTTAGTTCTAAACGTAATGTATCGGTTAAACCCTCTATGGCATATTTACTAGCATTGTAAGCACCACGACCAAAGAGTGATACCAAACCTAAAACAGAAGAGTGTTGGATAATTTTTCCATACCCTTGCTTTCGCATAATGGGGATGATTTGTCGTGTACATTCATGCAGACCAAAAACATTGGTTTCAAACTGCTCTCTTAAAATATCTGTTTTTATATCTTCTACAGTACCTGCTTGTCCATAACCTGCATTATTAAACCAAATGTCTATTTTAGCATCTTCTTGCAAAACATAATCTATAACAGCTTTAACCTCATCAGGTTTAGTAACATCAAGTTTTAGAACATTTTGAAGACCTAAATCTTTTAATTTTTCTATATCTTTAGAATCCCTAACAGTAGCATAAACCTTTACGCCTTGCTTCTCCAAATACTCGGCTGTTGCAAAACCTATACCTGTAGAACAACCTGTTATAACGATATTGGTCATCAAACTATTGTTTACCGTACTTTAAATCTTTAACTGCTTGGGTAATGTCATCTTGACGCATAAAATGTTCACCAACTAAGAAGGCATCAGCCCCAACTGAACTCAGCTCTTTAACCATCTCATGGTCTGTAATACCACTCTCTGCTACAATTATTTTAGAGTTTGGAATAAGAGGAATAAGTTTAGAGCTTAAAGACATATCCATCTCAAAAGTCTCTAAATTTCTATGGTTAATACCAATAATATCTGCTCCTGCAAAAATAGCTTTGGTCAAGTCTTTTTTATCATGAATCTCGACTAAGGCTTCCATGCCCAAGTGTCGTGTATAGTTTAAAAGCTCCTTTAACTCTTTAGTACTTAATGCCGTAGCTATAAGTAACAAATAATCAGCTCCAAATGCCAATGCTTCTAATACTTGATACTTGTCTACTATAAAATCTTTACGTAAAAGAGGAATACTCGTATAACGACGAACCATTCCTAAGTACTCTTTATCTCCTTGAAAAAAATGAGGCTCGGTTAAAATAGAGAGTGAATCAGCCCCACCTTTTTCATAAGCTTGACCTATAACCATAGGGTCAAAATCTTCCCGTATAATCCCTTTACTTGGACTGGCTTTTTTTACTTCAGCAATAATTCTATAAGGATTTTCTTTGGTTGATTTTAGAGCAGAAAAGACATCTTTCGGAGAAAAAGGGTTGTATGCCAAAGAGCGTCCCAACCACTCTGCAGGATAGTCTACTTTTCTCTTCTCTAAATCCTCTTTTGTTTTTTTTATAATTTCGTCTAATATTTGTGACACGTTATTACCCTCTTATTATCTTTTACACTTCGTACTTATTGCATCCCAATGCTCTATAAGCTCTTTCTCTTTTAACCCTTCTACATCTATTACTTTTTTCATTATAGTATAAGCTTCATCACACTCATGTAACCTATAATAACCCCATGCTAATGAATCTAAATAGTAAGTATTTTCAGGTTCCATCTTTAATGCTTTTTTTATAATTTTCATTCCCTTAGGAACATCTATTTTTTTATCTATAAGCGTATAACCATAATAGTTTAAATAGACACTGTTTTTAATACCCTTTTCTATTGCTTTATCAAAAGAGCTAACAAGTTCTTTTAACATGTTTTTGTCATTTTTATTCTTTGAACTTTCAAACAGTGCCATTGCTGACTCAGCATACCATTTTGGATCATGCGTCTCTTTTAATAGTACCTTTGAGAGTTTTAATGCCTTTTGATAATCTTTCTTCTCAATATAGAGTGCATAGAGTAGCTCTTTATTGTCATACTTGTTTTTTAAAAAATCAATAGCTTTAGCATACTCTTTCTTATACATATATGCATCAATTAATTTTTCAGCATAAATCTCCTCTTTTTTTTCATCATATAGTGATTCATAGACCGATATAATTTTATCTAAATTATTTTGCTGGGCATAAATATCTAAGAGCTGTAGACAAATTTTATCTCCACACCCTCTATTGGCTCTATGCGTCTCCAATCGGAGGATTGCAGCTGGAACATCTTTCATATAATTAGCTAATAGTGTTGATATTTTAATTAATATATCTTCATTGTAGGTTTTGCTATAAGCTTTAGATAAAAGCTTTATAGCCTCTTTATAATTTGCTGTATATATATAAGGATTAGCGGCTAATTCATAATCTATAGCCTGTTTCGATTTTGAAATTAACTCCTTTCCTACAACCTTAGCCTCATCATATCTCTTTTCATTTAAAAGAGAAGAGAGAAGAATTCTTTGAATCTTAATATTATTGGGTCTCTCTTTTGCATATTTATATAACTTAGTAATATTTTTTAATTTTTTCCCTGAATAAAGAGCCGTCATCGACTCTTTAAGCAAGTACTCTTCATTATTGGTCTCAGTATAAAGTTTATTATAGAGTTCATTACTATGTTTAAAATCACCTTGTTGCTCATACCAAATGGCTCTCATTATTAATTCATCTTCATTTTTTAAATGCTTTTTTGAAGATGAAGAAACCTCTTTTTTTGAAAAATGTTTTGGATTATACTCTGCTAGCTTATCTTTAGAGACTATTGTACTTTTTGGTACATAGCTACTACATCCTACTATAGATAAAGCTGTAAATAGAGATATGGTAATAGTTATTCTATTACTTAGTCTATGATTCCTGGACACTCTTTTTTTACCTCTTCTTTATCGTTTTTAAATGTCTGCCAAAATGGAAAGGTTCGACATTGTAATGGTCTTACAGAGTATATTGTACACTGTTTTAGATTATTATCAAAAAAAATACAGGCATAATTGTCCTCTTCTAGTTTTTTTTCAACCAAAGAATAACGATGTTTGACTTTTTTGACATGCATTGTAGCAAATTCTTCTACTGATAACTTTAAAAAATTAGCCATTTTTTCTATCTCATGATATTTTACCCATATATAACCACTCGCACCCGTACAACAAGCACCTCCACACGCTTCACATGCAGATGGAGTAAATTTATAGTCATATCCCTCTTCACTTAAAATACTACTATTTTCCAATATCATAATCTCCTTTTATACTGTTTGTTCCTGCTTTTTTAAAAGCATTTTTTGCCTCTTCGGTATAATTACTATTTTTATCAAAAACAATCAATGGTGGCATTACCCTCATCATAGATTTTGAATTCATACGTGCTGCTATCATAACCAACTTTGAGTCTCTATCTATTTTAGAATGCACAAAACGTATCACTTCAGGATTTATATTATTCTCTACTAATGTATGTAAAAGTCTATCTACTTGTTTAGCATCATAACAAAATATAAAACGCCCTCTTGGCTTTAATACTTTTTTAACTTTAGCTATAAATAACTCTATAGGCAAATGGTGTGAATAACGAGCAATATTCAGATGCTCATTTTGACTCTGCTTTACATTTGAGTCATAAAAAGGTGGATTTGAAACAACAAAATCATACTTCTTATTATCTAACAACTCTATAAAATCACCCAAATGACTCTCAACCTTTAATTGATTTACTTTATAATTATGTTTTGCATACTTCAACATTAGCTCTTGTTTATCGATAATGGTTGTTTCAAGGTTAAAATCACGTGTAAGCAACAAAGAGATAATACCAACTCCACAACCAACATCAAGTAATTTACCTTTAGGTTGAAAAAAAGAAATAAAATCATACAAAAATATTGAGTCACTGTTATAAGCATACCCCTTGGTTGGTTGATATAGGTACAAAGAATCACCTTTAGTTAAAAATAAATCAAATTTTACTATAAATTGACAATTTTTAGATAAAATTCTTATCATGAAAGATAAAATTTTTACAGAAACACCACCACAATCAACAGACTTTTGTATGTTGGACTACGACTGTGCCTATTTACCAAATAAAAGCGTACGAATGAGTTATAAACATATAGAAGAGGCAACACAAGAGTACAATACTGCTCTTATTCATCGTGGATGGCGTCGTTTTGGATGTTACTATTTTCATCCTATTTGTGAGGGGTGTAATGAATGTAAATCTTTGAGAATCGATGTTAATAACTTTCAGCTTCGTAAGTCTCAAAGAAAATCTATAAAACGAAATAAAGAGACAAAAATTATTATTCAAAAACCTACACTCTCACAAGAGCATATTGACCTATACAATAAGTACCATGCATTTAAACATAAAAAAGATGACTGGTCTCATAGAAATATCTCACCACGTGAATATAGAGAAAATTTTGTAGAAGGTGCACATGACTTTGGAAAAGAAGTACTTTACATAAAAGATAATAAATTAATTGGTGTTGATTTAATTGATGTACTTGATGATGGGATATCTTCCATATACTTCTATTATGATCCAGACTATCCTTCCCTTTCATTAGGAACCTACTCACTACTCTACCAAGTTGAACTTGCAAAAGTTTTAGAACTTCCATGGATATACTTAGGTTATTGGGTTGATGGTTGTAAAGCTTTTGCTTATAAACCAAAATTTCAACCATTAGAGGTATTAGATGGCTTTCCAGCGATTGAAGAAGTTGCAGAATGGAATCTTTTTTTAAATAAATCTTAAACTTAAAAGAGAAAAATATGTTATATAATATTATATAATGTTATTTTTTCACCACTTTATCTACTAAAAGTGATTATTATCTACCTTCAATTAAAAAAATCTTAAAAAACTATTGTTATTTCTCTATTTTTTAGTCATAATAGTTACAAATAAAAACACATTTAAGGAGATGGCTTAATGAACACAAGAAATTTTTTAATGACAACTATTCTATCTACCCTATTATTAACCAACACTTTATCTGCACAAGGTACGACTTGTAAAGGAGGAAAATGTTTTATTGATATTTCTAAACTATCACCATCAAAAAATACTAAATCTAAAATGGATACTTTTAAAAACTTAAAAAATATCAACTTTACTACTATAGATGACTCTTCATCTACCATAGTGTTAGACCATGAAAAATATGTTATGAGTGAAAATGAAAAAATAAACTATCTATTAAACAACGAGGCTCTTTATAATAGCGAAGACACCATTGTATTTGAGCATGACAAATATATAATGACTGAAGCTGAAAAAGAGACTTATAATATGAATGAACGTCTTGAAAAAGCTAAATTAGAACAAAATCTTATAGTACCAACTATGACATCTGAAGATAAAAATGCTGAAGAAATCATACTGCCTCATTCAGAACTTTATTGTGATAATTCTAAACAAGCAACATTTTATCCAGAATCAAACGAATATGAGTGTGTATAAACTATAAAACCCATATTATGGGTTTTATATGTCTTGCTCCACAACCTCTTTAAAACTCTTAAAATACGTTGCATTAAGTGTTTCTAGTTTCATCTCGACATCGTTAATTTTAACAATGTCTCCACCAACTTTACCAATAATATCAGTAGAGAGATCAAGCTCTTTTGCCATGGCTATGACAGCTTCCATATTCTCCTTAGAACTCACCTCTAGTATAGCCCTAGATTGAGACTCTTCAAAAATAGCTCTTTTATCATCAAGTCGTATTCCTGCAACCACACCACGACCCGATACAGCTGCCATTTTTGCTAAGGCAATAGCAATTCCCCCAGAACTTAAATCTTTGGCTGACTCCAAAAGACCTTTTGCATTAGCATCAATAACAAGCTTCCAAAGAGCCAACTCTTTTTTATAGTCAATATCAGCAAGTGAGCCTGTAGTTTCACCAAACAACTCTTTAATATAAAGAGAACCACCAAACTCTGCTCTTGTATCACCTATCAGAATCAGATGATTCTCATCTTCTTGGAAGAAAGAGGCTAAAACTCTGTTTTCATCTTCATTCAGTCCAACCATGGCAATGGAAGGTGTTGGAAAAACAGAAACCCCATTGGTTTCATTATAAAGAGATACATTTCCTGAAACAACTGGGGTATTAAGTGCTAAACAAGCCTCTTTAATACCCTCACAAGCCTCTGCAAATTGCCACATAACCTCTGGATTTTCAGGGTTACCAAAGTTCAGACAGTCAGTAATAGAGAGTGGTCTAGCACCTGACATTGCAACATTACGTCCTGACTCCATTACAGCCAATGCTCCACCTTTATGAGGGTCAACATAACAGTAACGTGGGTTACAATCAGTAGACATCGCCAGAGCTTTACCATTTTCCTTAATTCTAATCGAAGAGGCATCTAAACTTCCTGGTGCTTTGGTGGTGTTGGTCTGTACCATTGAGTCATATTGGTCATATATCCAAGCTTTATCAACCACTTCCATAGAACCTAAAAGCTTCTCAAACGCTACTTGATTATCCACTTTTTCATAAGAGTCTATACTCTTACTACTAATCTCATCTAAATATTTAGGTCGAGATGTTGGTCTATCTAAAATAGGAGCCTCTTCACTTACTGGTGCAATTGGCATATCACACACTCTCTCACCATGCCACATAAGCTCCATACGACCTGTGTCTGTTACTTCACCAATCACAGCAACATCTAAGTCCCACTTTTCAAAAATGTCAATAACCTCTTGCTCTTTACCTTTTTTAACACATACCAGCATACGCTCTTGAGACTCTGAAAGCATAAAATCATACGGAGTCATTCCCTCTTCTCTTGCAGGAACTTGGTCTAAGTTCATAATCATACCTGAACCAGATTTACCTGCCATCTCAAATGCAGATGAAGTTAATCCTGCTGCACCCATATCTTGTATTCCTACAACCACATCTTTAGTTTTAAAGAGTTCAAGACAAGCTTCAAGTAAAAGTTTTTCTATAAATGGGTCACCCACTTGTACTGTTGGACGTAGAGATTTTGACTCTTCTGTAAATGAGTCTGAACTCATTACTGCACCACCAAGTCCATCACGTCCTGTTTTTGAACCAACATACATTACAGTGTTGCCAATACCCTCTGCAATTCCAAGGAAAATTTCATCTGCTTTACAGATACCTAAGGCAAAAGCATTTACTAAGATGTTACCATTATAAGAGTCATCAAACGAACATTCACCACCAATGGTTGGAACCCCCATACAGTTTCCATAACCACCAATCCCCTCAGTTACCCCTTTTACTAAGTGTCTTTGGTATTTAGAAGTTTGGTCTTGATTGACAATATTACCAAAACGTAAAGCGTTCATATTTGCCACAGGTCTAGCACCCATGGTAAATACATCTCTTAAAATTCCACCCACACCAGTAGCAGCACCTTGGTATGGCTCTATAAATGATGGGTGGTTATGTGACTCCATCTTAAATACTGCAGCCATGCCACCACCAATATCAATAACACCAGCATTTTCTCCAGGTCCTTGAATCACCCACGGAGCTTTTGTAGGAAAACCATTTAAATACTTTTTACTTGACTTATAAGAACAGTGTTCAGACCACATAGCTGAAAATATACCAAGCTCTACAATGTTTGGATGTCTACCGTCCAATATCTCTAATATATGAGTGTACTCTTCTTGACTAAGTTTATGTGTTTTTAATACTTCATCTAAGTTTTCTAATGGTTTTGACATACTTTTATATTCCTATTATATGGGTGTTTTTTTCTGCGTTATTTTAGTTAAAATGTGCTAAATATGGGTTGAAAAACATAAATAATCATTTTTTTGAATAATATATGTATAATTTTGAAAAAGTAGAACCCTAAAAGGAATAAATATGTCAAAAAAAACTCTAATCATTGGTGCAGGTGGTGTTGGTAATGTTGTAGCTTTTAAATGTGCTATGAACAGTAAAACTTTTGGAGAAATCACCCTAGCCAGTAGGACGCTTAGCAAATGTGATGCCATTGCAAAAAATGTAAAAGAAAAAGTAGGTGTAGAGATAAAGACTGCTGCTGTAGATGCTGACTCCATACCTGAACTTATAGTACTCTTTAAAGAGTTAAGCCCTGACATCGTCATTAACGTTGCTCTTCCCTACCAAGACTTAACTATTATGGATGCCTGTACAGCATGTAAGATTGACTACCTAGACACAGCCAACTATGAACACCCAGACACAGCTAAATTTGAATACAAAGAGCAGTGGGCAAGAGATGATGCATTTAAAAAAGCGAATATAATGGGGTTACTAGGGAGTGGTTTTGACCCAGGCGTGACCAATGTCTTTTGTGCCTATGCTCAAAAACACTACTTTGACGAAATCCATACCATAGATATACTTGACTGTAACGCAGGTGACCATGGCTATCCATTTGCCACCAACTTTAACCCTGAAATTAATCTGCGTGAGGTAAGTGCCAATGGTCGTTACTGGGAAAATGGTAAATGGATAGAGACAAAACCCATGGAAATCATGCAAGTTTGGGACTACCCAGAAATAGGAAAAAAAGATTCATATTTACTTTACCATGAAGAGATGGAGTCTCTAGTTAAACATATTAAGGGTTTAAAACGAATACGATTTTTTATGACCTTTGGAGAAAGTTACCTAACCCACATGAAATGTTTAGAAAATGTAGGAATGCTAGGTATCAAAGAGATAGAACACAAAGGTATGAAAATAGTCCCTATGGAGTTTTTATCTACCCTACTCCCTGACCCTGCCTCTTTAGGTGAAAGAACAAAAGGTAAAACAAATATTGGTATCTATGCCAAAGGTATAAAAGATGGTAAGGAGAGAACCATTTACATCTACCAAGTAAGCGACCATGAAAAGTGTTATGAGGAGGTCTTAAGCCAAGGGGTAAGCTACACCACAGGTGTACCAGCAATGATAGGAGCGAAGCTTATGTTAGAAGGTAAATGGCAAGGAAAAGGTATCTTTAACATGGAAGAGTTTGACCCTGACCCTTTTATGGAGGAGTTAATGATTCAAGGCTTACCTTGGAAGATAGAAGAGAGATAACAAAAATAAACATGAACACTATATTTTATACCTCATAAAATATAAAAATTATGATGTTTAACATGATTAAACATCTTTTTAAAAAAAATTTGATTTTTCTTTAATTTGGCTCATATTTGTCACATTTTTATCCCATTTTCTTAATAATATATAAATATAAAAAATTAAATAAATATAGGAGAATGAATTATGACCATAGCACTAGATAAAAACTACTACAACCAAAATTGTGATGAACAACTAAGCAAAGAAGAATTACTATTTTTTAAACAAGAGCTAGAGAGACAAAAAGAGAAAATTCAAAAAAATTTAGATAAAAAAATAAAAGAGTTAAATAACTATGATGAAGCAAAAGATGAAGCTGACCATGCTACTATAGCTATAGATAATCTAACAAGTAATACCATTTTAAGAGAGCAAGAGAAAACATTAATTAAAATACAAAGAAGTCTCAATAAAATTGCCTTAGGAACATATGGTGTTTGTACCATGTGTGAAGAGAAAATAAATATAGAGAGACTTAAAATTCAAATGTTCTCTGAGCATTGTGTCTCTTGTAGAAATGAGCTTGATAATCGAAAATAATTAATCAAATATCTTAAATCATACAGTGCCAAGCAGTGTATGATTTATCTATTATCCATCACTACTCACTCAAACGTGAAATATCTGCTCCTAGTGAAGCCAGTTTTCCCTCTAAATTATCATACCCTCTATCAAGATGATAAATTCTATGAACATTGGTTGTTCCATTAGCAACTAAACCTGCTAAAACCAAAGCTGAACTTGCACGTAAATCTGTTGCCATAACATCAGCACCATATAACTCTACTACAGGATTAACAGCTGCTATTGAACCTTTTAGCCAAATGTCTGCACCCAAACGATTAAGCTCACTCACATGCATGAAACGATTTTCAAAAAGTCGCTCTTCTATCACACTTTCACCTATTGCCATCGTTGCTACTGCCATAAATTGTGCCTGCATATCGGTAGGAAACCCTGGGTACTCGGTAGTAATAAGGCTTACTGGTTTAAGACGACTGTTTCCATGTATGGTTATCTTTTCATCCTCTATCTCAAAAGTACAACCCATCGCTTTAAGTTTATCTATAGAGGCATCGATATGTGTTGGATTTACCTTTTCAAGTGTAATGGTCGAAGCTGTAATGGCTGCTGCACAAAGATAAGTTCCAGCCTCTATTCTATCAGGAATAATCTCTACATCTTTAAAAGTTAAAGTTTTTTGACCTGTTCCCTCTATGGTAATTTCAGAAGTACCAATACCCTCTATTTTAACACCTGCATCAGCTATCATTTCACAAAGTTGTACTATCTCTGGCTCTTTTGCTGCATTGATTATGGTTGTTGTACCATGTGCCAAAGCTGCTGCCATAACGATATTTTCTGTTCCACCTACAGTAATTTTATCAAAAACTATTTTAGCACCTTGCAATCCGTTTGGAGCTTCAGCTCTTACATATCCACCTTTTATCTCTATGATTGCACCCATAGCTTCTAACGCTGTTAAGTGTAAGTCAATAGGACGCTGACCAATGGCACAACCACCAGGTAGACTCACTTCACACTCACCAAACCTTGCCAACAGTGGACCTAGAACCAAAATAGAGGCTCTCATCTGAGAGACTATCTCATAAACTGCTTTAGTGGAGTTCATGGTTCCATTGTCAATATTGGCTACCGTATCGTTATGCTCAACGGTTCCACCTAAAATATCTAAGAGTTTAAGCAGTGTTCTAATGTCAACTACATTGGGAAGATTTGTCAATTTTACAGGTTTGTCAGACAGAATAGTTGCAGCTATAACAGGGAGGGCTGAATTTTTTGCACCAGAGATTTGAATGGAACCAGAAAGCTTAGCCCCACCTTTTATTTTTAAATAATCCATTTTTAATTATATCCATTTAATATTATTTTTTTTATTTTCACCTAATTTTATCTAAAATATGTTAATTATAGTATATAATATATTTATGTTAATTCAAATACGTAAAGAAAGGATAAGTTATTGAGCACTCCAGATAAATTAAGTAGCCTAATAGATCAAGTTGAACAGAAGTTGGACAGTAACTCTTATCATAATTCATCAGGACTAGATCTACGTAAAGAAAACCTAAAAACTTTAGAGTTTCTTTATAATAAGTTAGAGATATCTAAAAAACATGATAATTTTGAAACTGTTTTTGAATATAAAGCCATGAACTTATCTGGCATAGGTCTTAAAAAAGAAGATTTTGCAGAAATTCGTAAAGGTAAATATATTCAAATTATCTCTATTTCTTACCAATTTAATGAGAAGGGAAAGCGTATTGCTAAAAACTCTTCACTTGGATATTTTGGAAAATCTGACAACCTAGAACCAGAGCTTAAAAGAGATATTATAGAGTTTGTACTTAGATGGCGTTATGAAAAGGCTTTTCAACATACAGAGCATTATGAACTACTACTCCAAAAATTAGATAAAAAAATTCTTTAAATTCTATTTGGGATTTAATATCTAAACAACTCTAAACATAATTTTGGATAAAGTTTGATATTAAATTCAAAGGAAATAGATGCAGATTGATTTAACACCTAAAGCACTTTTATCTCAACTTGGTTATAGCAACACTGAAAGTTCTATGAACCAAATGGAAAAGACAATTAATAATACAAATGGTTTTGATGAGTTTTCAAAACATCTTTTAGCATTACATGATGGACTGGCACATTTAAAAGGCTTTGTCGCACTCTCTAACTCTAAAAATGTATTTAAGATTAAATGTTCAGAAGATGTATCTAAAGAGATACAAGATGAATTTACAACACTTGTTGAAAACTGGGCAAAAAAATATAAAATAAATATTGAAAAAGTAATAAAAAAACCTACCTACTATATTCTTGGTAAATAATTTATGCCACTTAGCACGCTTAATGAAGAGCAGCTAAGTGCTGCTACTGCACCCATGGGCAATAACCTAATTATTGCTTCTGCAGGTACGGGAAAAACATCTACTATCGTCGGAAGAATAGGTCATCTACTGCATAATGGATACGACCCTTCAAAAATACTTCTTTTAACTTTTACCAATAAAGCAGCTGGAGAGATGTTGGCTCGAGTTGGTCGATACTTTCCCTCAAATGTTGTAAAGAAGATTGAATCTGGAACCTTTCATGCTGTTAGTTACAGATGGTTAAAAGAGATGGATACAAAAGTTACACTAAAACAACCAGGTGAGTTAAAAACACTCTTTCGTTCTGTCTATGAAAAGCGTCATATAAAACGTCTAAATTTAGATACAGAAGCTTTTTCTGCTACTTATTTATATGAGCAATATAGCCTTTATCAAAATGCCTCTTTAGATGGTTTTGATGTTTGGTTTTTAGAGCGATATCCTGACCATAAACCACTTATTGACATTTATATGAATATTATAGATGAGTTTGAAGAGACTAAAGATAAGTATGGTTTTGTCTCTTTTAATGACCTACTTTTAAAAATGAAACAACATCTTGAAGAGAATGGTCGAGACCTTATAGAAGTTTTAGTAGATGAATACCAAGACACCAATACTTTACAGAGTGCATTAATAGATTCAATGAAGCCAAACTCACTTTTTTGTGTAGGAGATTATGACCAAAGTATCTATGCTTTTAATGGTGCAAACATACAAAATATTGCTACTTTTGGAAAACGATACTCAGATGCAACTGTTTTTACTTTAGACAAAAATTATCGTTCATCTGCGAGTATATTAGCACTTGCAAATAAGGTTATAGAAATCAATGAAAGAATTTATCCTAAAAAATTAGTAGTAACTAAAATAGGGAAGAATCAGCCCCCTAAACTACTTATGTATAATGAACTTTTTGACCAATATCAGTCCATAGCTAAAACCATAAAAAAGACCTATACTCCCACAAAAGAGATAGCTGTTATATTTAGAAATAATGCTTCTGCTGATGGTATTGAGGCCAGTTTACGAGAACTTGGAATTGCTTCTAAAAGAAAAGGTGGAAACAGTTTTTTTGAAGCTAAAGAGGTAAAATTTTTACTTGATGTCTGCTCTTTAATGGTAAATCCAAAAGATATGATGGCATTTATTCATATTTTTGAGTATGGTAAAGGAGTTGGTACTGCTTTGGCTAAAGAGATGTTCGAGTGTTTTATCCATTTTGGAGAGGGACATCTTTTTGTAGGTATGATGAACCCTAGAGTTTTTAACCTCCCTAAACTAAACCCAAACAAAAACTTACAGCTCGGACTCTTTGACGATGATAGTGAAATAGGTTCAGTAACCCGTTTTTCTCATATGGATTTAGATGAGAAGATACGTTCACACCCTATTCTTAAACACCCTAAGCTAACTGCTGATGGTGTTGAATTTTTTAAAATGTATTATGAGTTTGTTCGTTCTGTAAATACGGTTAAACAACCTAAAACGCTACTTATAAAACTTATAAACTCTCCTCTTTACCAATTTTTAGTAGAGCAACTCTCAAACCAAAGAGGAAAATTAAAGTCAGGTGAGATAGACACAGACAAAAAGAACTTAGCCAAAGAGCGTATAGCTAGAAAAGCACGACTCTTAAGTGATTTAGCCTCACACTACAATGAGACTGAACGCTTTGTAAATGCCATGGTTTTAGGTGGTAATGAACTAAGTGAAGGTGATGGAGTCAACCTTTTAAGTATTCATGCAAGTAAAGGTTTAGAGTTTTTAGAGGTTTATGTCGTAGACCTTATGGATGGAAGATTCCCAAATACTAAACTCATGGGAAAAGGTGGAAGCTTAGATGAAGAGAGACGGCTTTTTTATGTAGCTGTAACTCGTGCAAAGGAGAAACTATACCTCTCTTATGCAAAATCAGACAGGGTTAAAAAACTAGATTTTAAACCCTCACCTTTTTTGTATGAAGCTGGATTGTTGAAGAGGTAACTTGACTTTCGTAGCTAAATCCAAACAATAGAGTGCTATCCCTAAATTTGGTAAAGAATCAACCTACTTTCTGCTATAATAAGTCTAATAAGCTAAGTTCGATGCTATTACATCAAACTCAGGTTAATAATTAAGGAAAAAATATGTCTTTAGTGAAGTATATAACCATTATTTTTATGGTTTTATTTATAAGTAATTGTACAAATTCTGATAATAATACAAAAAAAGAGAAAGTTGTTCCAGACAAAATCACTATGCTTTTCGTAACACAGCCAGAGTGTCCATCATGCGAAAAATTAGAAAAAGTTATGAAATTAAAAGCTCCTAAAAAACTCATAGAGTCTTACTTTAAAATCAAAAAAGTCTATCTTGGTGAAAAAATTCCTGATAATCTTATACCTCCAAATGGAACACCTACTATCTATTTTTTAGGCTCTGATAATGAAGTTTTGGTTGAACCTCTCATAGGTGAAAAAAATGAAACTGCTCTTATGGAATTTTTAACTGACTCACTTTATGAGTTTAAAGTTACCTATGGGGTTGACATAAGAGAACTCAAAAAAAGTGAAAACAATGAAACAAACAGTTCCAAAGCTTCTTCTTAGTAGCTTTTTTCTTTTAAGCATTACAGCTTGTAATGCTAAAGATTCTAACTCTAACCCTAATAAAATAGCCTCCATACCTGAAGCATCAGGTATCTCATACTGTAACAACACCAACACTCTTATGGTAGCTAACGATGAAGGTTGGTACTCTGAAATAACTCCATCAGGTAAGATAATCTCAGAATATAAACTAGGAAAATATGACTTAGAGGGTGTCTTTTGTGAAAATGAGGTCATTACTTTTGCTATAGAAGATGGAGCTTTACTTCAAGTAAACCGTAAAAGTATGAAGAAAAAACTTCTAAAAGTGAAAAGTGAAAAGTTTAAACTAAACAGACCTATGGGCATAGAAGGCATAACCAAAATAGGTGAGCTATACTATCTTGCTATTCAAGCTAAAAAGAAAAAAGATTCCAATCTATTGCTTGTCAAAGCAGGTGCTAACTATGCAAAGGTTATTGATGTTATCAACCATAGAGTCAAAGACTCTTCAGCTTTAGAGTATAAAGATAAAAAACTCTATATCGTCTCTGATGATAAAGACAAACTCTATATTTACGATTTAAAACAGAAAAAAATTCTAAAAAAAATCAAACTGCCAAAATTTGCTCAAGAGGGCATTACCTTTGATAACGAAGGAAATCTATTCTTAGCTGATGATGATGGAGCTGTTATGAAATATACACTTAAAGAGTTAGGGATTTAATTATAGAAGAAAATTCTATCCTATCTCCCACTTTCAAACCAAGTTTCTCAAACTCCCCTGCCCGTAACTCTAAAGCATAAGAGACTTTTGAAGAGGAAGTAAATAGTTTAAGTGATTGCTTAGGCATCGTATAAATGTCAATAATGGTACCATCCTTTTTTATATAAACTATATCCAAATCAAAAAAAGTATCTTTCATCCAAAAGGAGAGCTTCTCTTCATAAGGGTAAAGAAAAAGCATACCATTATTTAGAGAAACCTCATCAGCTAAAAGAGAACTTAAACCCTCTTTTTTCTGTTTAGGGTCTATTGCTAACCAAACTTTAAAAGTTCTATTTTTCAAAACCAAATCTGTCTGAAAAAGCTTTTTTAGAGGTATGGTTCGGGAAGGAACCGTTTCATTAAAATCTGCCTCTAAAAAACTAAAGAGAAGAAACCATATAATAAAATGCCTTTTAGTCATTGGCTGAGCCACCCCTCAAAACATCTAAAACATTAGTAGCATACGACCCCTTAGGCAAAGTAAACTCCAACTCATAGTGAGCTTTCTCTTCTACATAATTTTTCTTTATATCTGTAACCTTTATCCAAGCGTATCGTCTAGCTCCATTCTCTCCAACCTCTTCATCATAGTTTTTCTCTATAAGTTCTGCCACTTTTGTAGCTCGACTTACACGTTTTCCAGGGAGCAGACCCGAAGGTGCAATGTCAAATTCAGCAAAGCGTTTAGCCTCCTCTTCTAGTGACTCCAACTCAAAAACACGTCCATAAGGGTAGTGCATCATTAAATCACCTTCTAAAAGTTTAAAGAAATGAGGCTGTTTTTTTGTCCCCTTTAATGAACCCTCTGGAAGTTTAAATACCTTTTCTGCATCTGCTTCTGAAAAGGCATCTAGCAACATAGAGAGTTCTATACGTTTTGATAAACAAGCATTAAAAAGATATGACTGATAGGCATTAAGCAAAAAGGTTTTTTTCTTTCTGTCACGTATTTTCAATGTTCCGTCCATAATGGCTTTCCCCTCTTTCCAGTTATCACCTGTATTTCCAAAACGTTGGTTTCCAAAGTAATTTGGTACACCATTTTTCTTTACCCATTTTACTACAGAATCCAATTTGTCTTTTTGTACCCCTAGTACCTTTTTAAGACGCACTTTAAAGTGGTTTCCTTTTAGGTGTCCTATACGTATTTTATTATTATGTCTGTAGGTTCCAAGTATTTTAATCTTGTCATGGTTAAAGGTCTTCATTATCTCTTCATTATCTTTAGCAAGTAAAGAGATATACTGCATGGTCATGGCATTTTTGTCTTTTAACCCTGCGTAACCAATGTCACGCTGTTTTATCTTACAGTACTTAGCAATAGCCGAGACCATCTCCCAAGTGGTCATATCTTTTTTACGTACATGTAAAATAAGGTGTTCCCCCTCCCCTGTAAACTCGTAAAGAGGAATCTCATCGACAATAAAGTCACGACTAGAGGGGTTAAATATAAAATCATTTTTTACTTTTACTGGGTATAGAAGGTTTTGCATTTTTTTCTTTCGTTGTTTATATAGATAAATTTGATAGTATTATACCTCTTTCCTTTAATTAAAGAGAATAGATTAACTTTATTTATATATACTTCTTAATCAAAAAAACAATTATTTGTTACCCATTATCAAAGAAAGAGAAAAACAATGAAACTATACGCCCCATGGGAGAAAGCCTTTAAAAAGGTAGCAACCCCTTTTGAACACTTTATTCATGCACAGACCACAACGGGTATGATTTTGATGTTTATGACCATCTTGGCACTGATACTTGCGAACTCACCACTCACAGAGAGTTATGCCCACTTTTTTCATACCAAAGTAGATTTAAATGTCGGTTCATGGGAGCTTTCCCATACCATTCATCACTGGATAAACGATGGTCTTATGGCAATATTTTTCTTTATTATCGGATTGGAGATAAAAAGAGAGGTATTGGTAGGTGAACTTTCAAACATGAAAGTAGCTATTTTACCTATTCTATCTGCCATTGGTGGAATGGTTTTTCCTGCGTTAATCTATCTTAGTATCACTTCAGGTACAGAGGGAGTAAATGGTTGGGGAATCCCAATGGCAACAGATATCGCCTTTGCCATCTCTGCTTTGGTACTTTTAGGAAAAAGAATCCCTACAGCATTGGTAACATTTTTAGTGGCTCTTGCTATTGTCGATGACCTTGGGGCTGTTTTGGTAATAGCACTCTTTTACACCGAGCAGATACATCTCTTGCCACTGGCTTTAGCAGGAGGGGCTTTTCTAGTTTTAGTTGCCTTTAACCGTTTTGGGATTCATATGATTTTACCCTACTTTATTGTTGGACTCTTTTTATGGTTCTTTATGTTGGAGTCAGGAGTTCATGCAACCATTGCAGGAGTCATTGCAGCGTTAGCAATTCCATCTAAACCAAAACGAACACCTGATGAGTTCTCTTCTCATACCAAAGCATTACTTGATGAGTATGATAGGGTTTCAACAGGAGATATTCATGTACTCAATGAAAAACAAAAGGCGATTTTGCGAAATATTCAAGACCAAATTGATGCTTTAGGAACCCCTGCTTCAAGGTTAGAGCGTGGGCTTCATCTGCCTGTAGCGTTGATTGTGATTCCTCTGTTTGCTTTAGCCAATGCAGGGATAGCTATTGATTTCTCCTCTTTAGGAGAGGTTGTGTTTGAACCTGTTTCATTGGGGATTATTACAGGACTTATTGCTGGAAAAGTTCTGGGTATTTTTGGCACAACATGGTTGGCGATTAAGTTAAAAGTAGCCCAACTCCCAAAAGAGAGTAGCATGAGTCAAATCTTTGGTGTGGCATTTTTAGGGGGGATAGGGTTTACCATGTCTATTTTTGTGGCAGACCTTGCCTTTGTTAACTCCCAAGAGCTTGTTTTTCAAGCAAAAGTTGGGATTTTATCGGCATCACTTTTTGCAGGACTCTTTGGTTACTTTTGGCTTCGCTTTGTGGCGAAGTCAAAAGGTTGATGATTAAGGTATATAGTAGTGATTTACAATATAACTCAACCCAAAAAGCAGAGGAATAAAAAGCAGTGTACTAACCAAAATAAGAGAGGTAACCTCTTTAGGCTTACAGTCATAAAGTGAGGCAAGGTTAATATTAGCAATAGCTAAAGGGGTCATCATCTCCATAAAAATAATACCTTGAACAAATAAAGATAGTTCTGTAAATGAGAGTATAAACGCAGAGGCTAAAGGGATAATAATAAACTTCTGACTAATCGTCCCCACAAAGAGTTTTGGGTGTAACTCTTTAATACGTATGCCTTGCAGAAATGTACCAAGTAAAAAGAGTTGTAAGACTATACCTGCGTAAGCTCCCATTTTAAAAAACTCTTCTATTTGAGGGCTTAGTGGTATATCATAAACATTTATGAGTATGGCTACTACAGAAGCTGGAATAATAGGTATTTTAACGATGTTAAATAGTGAATCTTTAATGCTAAAAGAGCCACGAGAGTAGATATATACACCGATAATGTAGACTACAAAAACATTGGCAATATTTATCAGTGTAGTATAAATGACCGACTGCTCTCCAAAGAGAGCAATGCCAAGTGGTATACCAATATTTCCCGTATTACCAACAAATCCTGCAATACTAAATATGGCTCTATTTTTCTTATCAGCAAAGAGAAGTTTTCCCAAGATAATAGTAGGTATAAGTAACAGCAAAATAATAGCAAGATAAAGCAGTGGAACATAAACATGCTCACTATGCAACTTAGCTGTAGAAAACCCCCAAACCGTCACAAAAGGCTGTAAAAAATAGACAGACATTAGTGTGAGTGTTTTGGTATTTATCTCCTCTTTAAAGATGCGTTTAGCCATGTAGCCAAGCAGTATAAAAACATAGACAAAAATAATGGATAGGAGTGTTGTTATCATGGTGAAATTATAGCATTATTTTCTAGCTACAAACCAAACAAACTCACCCTCCATCGTTACAAGTGACGCTTCATCAAAAAGCTCAACCTCTACAGCTATCACCCCTTGCCCTCTTCTCTCAAACTGTTTCAAAAACTTCTCTTTAGCTTCCTTACTCAAAGAAGCTTTTACTCGAAGTGTAGAGGTAGCAGGAGATTTATATTTTACGGTAGATGAGCGAAGCAGGGGAATTACTTTGCCCTCATATTGAGGAAACTCTTTTATCAAAGACTCTGCTGACGCTGTCTCTGCTAAAGTAAATTGGGCTGAGGCATGAATGGTTTGAAGATGATTTTGTAGTTCATCTCTCACATTAAGCTTTAACTCACCATCCTTTTCAATGCCTATATGTTTAACAAATGGAACCTCTAAAACATCCAAAACTAATCCTTTTTACTATAAGTCATCAAAATACGCCCATTTTTCAGTATCATCCCTGCATGAGCAACAGCATCAAACACATCTTTTTGACTCCAACCCATGTTGTAAAGCTCTTCAAAATCAGAAGCATTACATAAATGACTCTCATACATAGATTTAATGGCAAAAGTAGCTAGTGCTTGATGCTTTTCATCAAAGGGAACGGCTTCAATATTGGCTATAGCCACATCAAGTTGAGGTTGAATAAACCCTCTTCCTAAAAGTAGCTTTGCATTAAATGCTTTACAGTAAGGGTAATCCTCTTTAAAGGCAATATGCAAACGAATAAATGCGAATAAATCAAAGTTAATATTTGGATGTTTTACCAAACGCATCGCCTCTTTTAGAAAATCTTCTAAGTACGTAACTTCGATATTGCCTAAAAACTCCATTTGAGGTACAACAGTTCCATAGAGAGCTTCTACCTTTTTAAAAAGCTTCTTTAGTTTCTCTTTTTGGGCTTCATTTTTTTGATACATAAACATCATAATTCCTTTTTAAATTCAATTAGACTATTTAGTCTAGTGACAGTATAGAGGAATTTTTCTTAAGCTAGACTAATTGGTCTAGTAAATCTCAAATCCCGTAGGTGTGACCATGTCACACGTCAAAACCAAACAAGGCATAAATAAAAATTATAAATATCTATTTAATTCAAACCGAAAATTGGCGTATGACACGGTCACACCTACGTTAATTTATAAGCTTCTAACGAATCCAATATATATTGGCTCTGTATCAAAAAAGTTTTAGAAGAGGAGAGAGAGGGAGACAAAGAGAGTATGCCCCAAACAGAAGTAAGCATATAGGTTGCAAAGGTTTCAGAGTTTAAACTTTTGTCAAACTCGCCCAAAGAAATACCCTGTTCAAGCATTGCTTTTATGCCCCCTTTCATCTCGTTGACTTTAGTTGAGAGAACAGCATCAAACTCTTTATCTGTCGCTGAGAGTTCTACCATAAGACGGTACAAAGGGCATCCATAGGTTACTAAAAGTCTATTTTTACTGACAACTAAAAAAGTATTTCTAAAGCTTTGTGTAATGCTTTCATTCTCTTTTATCTCATAGCTAAAAAAAGCATCCATCTTAGGAAATAGACGCTCTACAACCATAGCAAGTACCAACTCTTTTTTAGATTTAAAATGATGATACATAGACCCTTTTGGTACAGAAGCTTTTTTTAGTATAGCATCTACTGATGTAGCTGTATAGCCGTTAATGTAGACCTCTTCAAAGGTTATATCTAAAAGTTTTTCTCTTGTGGGTTGTTTTTTCATAAAGAGATTATACTATATTTTTACAGCCCTTACTCTCAACCGTTTATAATCCAACAACCACTCCTCCTCTTGGCTATAAATACGCTCTTTTAAAATAACTTGACACTCCTCTTTAAAAACCTCAAACTGCTCTTGGCTTAAATGTTTGGTCACACCATTAGCAAAAATGTCTAACCAATTGCCTATATCGTCCATTGGTGTAGGTCTAGGGATAATCTCCATGTACTCTACCCTAAAACCCTCTGACTCCAAAAGTGTTGTATACTCTTCCACACTAGGGAAGTACCAAGGGTTATCAAACGCTCCAAACTCGGGATGCTTCTCAAATACCTCTTGCATCGCAGAGACCAAGGCATAAGCATTCCCCTCACCTCCAAATTCACAGACAAAATGCCCACCACGTTTAAGTACTTTAGCTATATTTTGAACAGCACTCCGTGCATCTTTGACCCAATGCAACATCGCATTTGAAAAGATAGCATCAAACGCTTCATCATAAGGCAAATCAGTCACAGAACCAACATAAGCTTCTATACCTTTAGATTGGCATTGCTCTATCATCTCAGCACTCATGTCTACGCCAACGACTTTTGCTCCTCTTCGTTCTATCTCCACAGCCAAAGTTCCTTCACCACAACCTACATCTAAGATTTTTTCTCCTTTTTGTGGGTTAAGTAAATCGACCACAGGCAATGCCAATTGTGAGACAAAGGCAGTGTGTTTGTTGTAGCTGTTTGGGTTCCATTTATTTGTTTCATTTTGAGTTGTTACAAAATTTTCTGTAGTCAAACACTCTACACCAATATTAGCAATATCAACTATATTGGCTTTTGCTATCTCCTGCGTTTGTGCTTCTGTTGCATCGGTAATCAATGTCACATCATAACCCAAAGCCACCCCATCAAAGATAGTTGCACGAATACAGTTTGGATATTGAATTCCACAAACAACAATCTTTTCTATACCCAATCGTCGCAAAATAAAATCTAACTCTGTCTGCATAAAACCACTAAAGCGATTTTTAACTATTTTGTACTCTCCCTCTATGGGTGCTAATTCATCAATAATTTCACACCCCTTAGTATGAGGAACACAATATTTTTGCTCTGTTAAAAAATTATCTAATCTCGTCTTTTCTATGTCGCTTCCATCTGCTCTATATTCTCTATAAACATGGAACACAGGTAACTCTTGTGACCTAAAAGATGCAAGTACTTTTTGAATATTTGGTACTATAATTTCGGCTCTTGCGATGGTTTGTGGAGCTGTTGGCAAAACAAAATCGTTTTGCATATCAATTATAATTAATGCTATTTTTTTCATAATTTTTCTCTATTATTTTTACGTATATTCTCCGTAGGTGCGACCATGTCGCACGTCAAATCCCTGTTAAAGATATAGGAAAATTTGAATTGTGATTATAATTTAAATTTCCTCTTGACGTGTGACATGGTCACACCTACGTAAGCAATTAAGGTTGGTCATCCAATCAAGGAATCAATAATTTTTTAGAATAATGCTTAAAGACTAAGCAGGAAAAAAGAGAGAAGGAGAGCAGAAAATCTTTGAGGGGTTTGTGTGGTGTATGAAAATGGTTTCATGATGCTCTCCTTTTATTTTGTTATTGAAAGTGTAGTAGATTTTTAGATATTTGTCAAATCTATCCTATTTATCACGCCCATAATAAGAGACCATAGTCGCTTTTTCAAGTACATGTTGGTTTATCATATACCCTACCAAGGCACTGTCACTCTTTTCCTTGACATCCAACTCTTCAACATCTAAAGCATAAACTGTAAAAATATAAGTATGGTCTCTATCTCCTTTTGGAGGACAAGCCCCACCAAAACCTGTAGCACTAAAATCAGTCATCGTCTCTACTGCACCTTTAGGTAATTTTCCCTGTGCTGATGCATCTGAACTTACACCTTTGGTCTCTTTTGGAATATTTACAACCAACCAATGCCACCATCCAGAACCTGTTGGTGCATCAGGGTCATAGACTGTAATAGCAAAAGATTTTGTTCCTTTAGGAGCATCTCTCCAATGTAACTCTGGTGAGATGTTTTTTCCTGAACATCCAGAACTATTAAATACTTGATTATTACTTAATTGTCCTTCTAAATCATTACTCTGCAAAGTAAAACTACCTGCCATTAAACCTGATGCCATTAATGCTGTTAAAATAATTTGTTTCATGTATAATCCTTCTTTTTATTTTTGACATGATAGCTAAATTAGAAAGAGAAAAATATAATAAATGGTGCAAATAGTATTGGTTTTATTTTAACCAACAAGATAAAAAACTATACTTCCACCGAAATCTACTACGACATCCCTTTAACTTCTACTCTCCGACGAACAAAAACCATAAATATAAAAGCAATGGTAGAGACATCTAGTGTAATAGGAAAAAGTAAAGTTGTTAGACTATACTCTTCAAGTGCCATCAGTGCAAAAACATCTTTAAATACCATCATCATAAAAAAGCTCAACTGCTCTTCAAAGGGAAAGTGATATGCTTTTTTAAACGTAGGAATAAAACCCAATGTATCAATAATGCTTAACAAGATAACAGCATTAAGAGCCGAATCGGTCATGTACCAAAGAGGAATGGCACAAAGGGCTAAAGTAAAAAAGAGCCAATCACTTCTAGTAATGACATCGAGTGAAACTTTTTTATAGGCTAGAAAAGCAATAAAAAAGCAGACAGATGCAGAAACCCCCACAGAATAAGTACCCACACCCCCTTTGCTAGAGAGCATAGCAAAAAAGACTATTGAGGTGGTCATACCCCAAATAATCCATGAAAAAAGATGAGGTTTTGTCTCATTATTTAAAATGCTTCTTATATAGGGAAAATAGGCAATAAGAACTAGGATTATAGCAATAGTACTATAGATTTGTTTCGGTTCGATGGGGGTTCCTTTTTATAAAGTATCTTAATACTTTAACAAAAAAAAGATAAAATAATATATGACAACACAAGAGCGACTACTGTACATTATTGAGAGGGTCTCAAAAGAGCCATGTTCTACTCAAAAACTTACCCAAGAGATTTTTGAGACAACAGAGAAAAATAAACAACGCCTTATTCAGATGGATATTAGTCTATTAAAAAAACATTTTAAAGATAAAATGGTTACTGTCTCAAACAGACATAAATTTATAGAAGTCCCTTACTTTATCAAAAACATTACAACTACCGATGGAATCAAGATGAAAGAGTTGATTGAGTTTATGATGGTTTTTGATAACAAAATGCTCTCTATGTTTGAAAAAGAAGAGCCTCTACTCATTAAAAAGCTTAGAGAGGATATTAAGAGTATCTATCTGATTTATGAACCCCCTTTAGAGATACTTAACTCTGTTTTCTTAGAGGATATAAAAAGAGCCATTAAAGGTAAACGCTATGTTACACTAACTTATGAGAGTAATATGTTTGAAACGTATACTGATATACAGATACACCGTATTATCTACGCTAGTGGGAACTGGTATATTGCTATTCATGACTCTAATTGGGAGAAAAAATATAATCTTTTGCGTATCAATTTTATTAAAAGTCTAAAACTAGAGTCAAAAACTTTTCATAGAGACATAGAGATAGAAAAAGCCATTGACAATTTCCAATCACTCTTTACTAAGCCTGATGCTGAGCCTTTTGAGGTGATTGTAGAGGTCTCTTCTAAAATTATGAGACACTTTAAACACAAAAAGCATCTAAAATCTCAAAAGATTATAGAGGAGAGTAAAAGAGGATTGAGGATTAGTTATGAGGTTACAGACCCTTTGGTGATTATACCACTTATAAAGCAGTGGATGCCATATATTAAGGTTATATCTCCTAAGCACATTAAAGAGCAAATTACTAAAGATGCAGAGCTTTTTTTAGAGTTGCACAAGGGGTAAGAGATGTTTAAGCTATTTAAAGAAAAACCCATGAAGAGACTTCAAAAAAAAATAGATGGAGGAGAGTCTGCCTTAGCTATCATTAATGAGATAGAGAAGATGGACATTCATAAAAATCCTTTAGAATCCATCAATACTCTCTTTTCTATAACTGAATCACTTCTAAAGAGAGTTTTAGACAACAATAAGCCATGTGGTAAAAACATAAGCCTCTACCATAGTAAAAACAGTAACACCATTATTAACCTTCAGCAGATTCAAAAAGCCATCTCAATTAGACATGAGACAACCCATGCACTCTTAGTAAGAGATGTTATAAAAACAGACTTTGCTATCCATACTTATATTAAATATATACGAATTATTGCTTATGAAAACAATATTGATTTAGATGACTTTATTCTCTCTCCTAGAACAGAAGATTCTATAAAGAAAATATCATTACAAAGTACAAAAAAAAGAGATTTATTGATAATGGTAAGTTTAATTTTTCTACTATTCTATTTTTCTTTCTTTTATAAGGTACTAAATCCTAAATTTTTAACAGGCTCTTCTTTGGGAACTTATTATCCAATTGCACAAGATATAAAAAAGTTAATTGCTCCTCATCTACTGGTTTTAGAGACAGAAGGCTCAATGGACAATATGAAGCGTATTGGATTGAGCAAGGAGAATGAGTTTCTAATTGCATTTGTTCAAAATGATGTTTTGAAATACTTATCTAAAGAGGCTCGTTCTGGTGATATGGAGAGACAAAAAATATTAAATAAAACCAAAGTGCTTATGCCCATTCACAGTGGAGAGATTCATATTTTAGTTAGAGAAGACAATTTAGATATTAAAAATTTTAGAGATTTAAAAGATAAAAAAATTAGTATTGGGATGAGAAATTCTGGTACATCTATCACAGCAAAGTCACTCTATTTTAAACTCTTTCATGAAGAGATAGATAAAGTTTACCAACCCTATTATGAAGCTTTAAAAGCCCTAAGAGATAGAAGTATTGATGCTATTGTTTTAACAGGAGGGCAACCGTTATCTAAACTCAACAAAGATACAAGTGCTGTTCGATTGCTCTCCTATGAAGGAGAGCCTTTAGATGGATATAGTGTATCTTATATAAAAAAGAACTCCTATCCTTGGCTAAAACAAGAGAAGATTAGAACTCTATCTGTTCAATCTTTTATTGTAACCAATATTACCTCAAACAGGGAGAGTCTTCTCTACCTTAAAGAGTATCTTAAAAAGTTAAAAGAGTATAAAGTCAATATAAGAAACAACAAAAATATAAAAGTCACCCACCCTAAATTGAAAGATTTAGCCCAAAAGAGATGTCTTCCTCCTCTACCTACAGGCTTAGAGTACCATCAATTTGTAAAATGGGATACTCCTTGGTGTAAAAAGTAGTAAAACGAAAATGATTTTCGTTTAGGATAATGCCCTGATTTTTTAAGACGCAGTATCATCAGGACTCTACAATGGAGAAAAAGCAGATTGGAACAAATGGATGGAGAAACCATTAACCATGACCTCTATGGGTATGGCTGTTGCAACAGGAAAACTCCAATTTAAAACAGGAGACTTTAAAGCGATGATTAAGAATCTATCAATGGCAGGACCATTTATTAAAAGTTTTGGACTTATGACTAAAATTTAATCTCTATTGTTCCTATAAAGGAACAATAGAACACTATTGAGTTTTCCCACCCTTAGCAGACTGAATAGAGTTAATATAAGAGTAATCTATCTTAATAGCTGACTCTTTTGGAAGATGTGATACTAAACGCTCTACCATCCCCTCAAAATCTGCAAAGAGATAGTTTGCCATAGAACCAGGAATAGGATTAATTTCATTCAATAACACCTCACCATCAACGACAAAGAAATCACAACGTATAATTGCTCCCTCAAAGAGTGTTCCATAGACCTTTTTAAAGCTCTCTTGAATAGCTGATTTTAACTCAGAACTTATAGAGGCATCTTCTACATCTCCATCACGTGAAAAGTCTAAATACTTCTTCTCAAAGTCTAAAAACTCCTCTTTGTTTGGCTCTTCCACAATAGATAGTTCAAATTCAGAAGTTTTACACCCTGCTTGGTTGTACTCTAAAACCCCATCAATAAATGGCTCTATAATTACTTGATTATCAAATTCAAAAGCAACATCTAAGGCATAGTCTAACTCATCAGCCGACTTAACAATAGAAACACCAATACTAGAACCAAGTCTTACAGGCTTAATAATCACAGGGTATTCAAGCTCGACATCACGACTATCAGAGCTGTTTAACACAGAGTAAGGAACTACTTTTACCCCTAAACTCTCTGCATAAAGCTTCGTATAAAGTTTGTTATACGAAAGTACCGATGCATCAACACGTGGAGATATATATGCTATGTCATTAAACTCTAACAATGAAGCTATTTTTCCATCTTCACCATCTCTACCGTGTATAAGGTTTAGAACAGTTCCTAAATTCTGCTCTTTAAGCCCCATCATTCCTACGGTACAAAAAGCACCTTTTTTAAGTAGTAGTTTTTTATCTTTCTTATATGCCCCATCAGAAAAATGATTTGACTTCATATTTTTAGCATCAACTAAATAGAACTCTCTATTGCTATCAACAAAAATAAAAGAGAGATTCGATTTTTTTAAAACTTTTTTTAGAGTAATCGCCGAAACGATAGAGATTTCATGCTCAAAACTAGAGCCACCAAAGAGTATTGCTATATTCATTTGTTTTTGCCTTATAAATTATTAAATGTATTTTACCTTATTTGGCTTTATGCTATACTTTCTAAAAAATGGATTTGAATATTATGAAAAAACTTTTAGCTCTTAGCCTTATTTCTCTACTAAATCTCACACCTCTCTCTGCCAAAAGTAACACTGAGACATTAGGTGACATCTTAGCCGTTACTCTTCCTCTTGCTACTTATGAAACAACTATCTACAACCAAGACAAAGAGGGACAATCTCAATTTTATAAATCTTATAGAGCAACCATAGCTACGGCAGTTGTATTAAAATATGCCATAAAAGAAGAGAGACCAGATAAGAGTAATAATCGTTCTTTCCCTTCAGGACATACAGCAAGTGCTTTTGCAGGAGCAGGTTTTATTCATAAACACTATGGGTTAAAATATGCCATCGCTCCTTACATTTTAGCAACCTATACAGGCTATAGCCGTGTTCACTCCAACAAACATCATACTCATGATGTTATTGCTGGAGCCACCATTGCCATGCTTTCTAATTGGTATTTTGTAAAGCCATATAAAAACTTAAAAATCTCTCCAACAGCTACTAATGAGTTTCAAGGAGTTAAAGTAAGTTACAAGTTTTAGAATCTTTGCAACTTCTTAAGCCCCTGCTTCACCAATGAAGCAGTGTCTCCTGTTGCACCAGAAAGTGCTTTTCTTATCTGCTCTTTTTTAAAGCCTAAACTCTCCAATGCCAAAATAGCATCTGCCATGCCATTCTCTACAGCAACCGAGTCAGAGTTTCCATCGACAATAAAGTCTGCCAACTCTACCAAAATACGACTTGCAGCTTTTGGACCAATGCCTGGTACTCTCTTTAACAACCCCACATCTTTGTCTGCTACTACCCTAGCAAAGGTTTCAGGCACAAAGGTCGAACATGTAGCCATGGCAACTTTTGGACCTACACCATTGATTTTAATAAGGGTATCAAACATCTTTTTTTCATTGGCTTCCATAAAACCAAAAAGTAAGTTAGCATCTTCACGAATAATCTGTGTTACTAAGAGTTTTATCCTACCCTCTTTTATGGCATTTGAAGTATTGACTGAGATATTTACTTCATAGATAAGTCCGTTTACATTTAAATGTATAAATGTTGGGTCTTTTTTTTCTACTGTTCCTTCGATTCCAACTATCATTTGACTCTCTTTTTATTTTAATTTTTAAAGTATAGCCATTATATTTTAGAACTTATAAAAATATGACAAATTGTAATGTTATTTCTTTTTTGGTTATTTAGATAAAATTACATCAATCAAAAAAACTAAAGTAAATATATATGAAATTAAAATCAATATTCTCAAACAGCTTCGGTATCTTACTCTCTCGTATTACAGGTTTAGGTAGAAACACTCTTTTAGCCACA
Organism: Campylobacteraceae bacterium; assembly: GCA_027068975.1. GTDB lineage: Bacteria > Campylobacterota > Campylobacteria > Campylobacterales > Sulfurovaceae > UBA1140. The sequence goes on from JALXFN010000063.1 coordinate 42,406, forward strand.
GCACTTGGTGCATCTGGCTACTCAGATATGTTCTTTGTTGCCTTTAAACTTGCCAATATGTTTCGGCGTATCTTTGCAGAGGGGGCATTTACTCAAGCATTTATGCCATCATTTGTAGATGCTAAACAAAAAGGTGTCTTTGCTACAGCCATTTTTATGCGTTTTATGCTCTTTATAGTCGCCATGTCACTGGTTGTAACCATTTTTCCTGAAATTGTTACCAAACTCCTAGCATGGAAGTGGGACGCAGATAAAATTGCACAAACAGCTCCCTTTACAGCCATTAACTTTTGGTATTTAGACCTTATTTTTATGGTTACATTTATGGGAGCACTTCTACAATACAGAGAGCATTTTATTACTACAGCTATGTCTACTGCCCTACTTAATCTCTCTATGATTTCAGCCCTTTTACTCTTTATGCACTCTGAGCCTAAAACCATTATTTATGCCTTAAGTTTTTCGGTACTTATTGGTGGGCTTTTACAGGTGGCTACCCATATTTATGCCCTAAAAAGATTTAATATGTTACGTCTGCTTATTGGTGGGTGGAAATATAGAGATAAAAAAGATATAACAGAAGAGAAAACCAAATTTACTAAACTATTTCTCCCCTCAGTTTGGGGAAACTCTGCACCTCAATTTGCCTCTTATCTCGATACATTTTTAGCCTCATTTTTGATTACAGGCTCTATCTCCTATCTATTTTATGCCAATCTACTTTTTCAACTACCTTTAGGACTCATTGCTATTGCTACAGCTTCTGCCCTATTTCCCTCTATCTCAAAAGCCCTAAGTCGTGGAGATGAAAAAGATGCCTACAGTAATTTAGCCAAAGCCTTTTGGCTCTTAGCCTTTCTACTGGGTATCTCTGCCTTAGGTGGAGTCATATTTGCTGAACCAATAGTATGGTTACTCTTTGAATATGGAAAATTTACCCCTGCTATGACTCATGACACAGCTAATGTACTTGCCATGTACATGGTTGGTCTGCTACCCTATGGTTTTGCTAAACTCTTTTCTATGTTTCTCTATGCTTCACACAGACACACAAAAGCAGCTAAAATTGCCACCATAGCCCTAGTGGTAAACATGATATTCTCTTTAATTCTAATGCAAAGCATGGGTGCAATGGGTCTAGCATTAGCAGGAAGTATTGGTGGTTGGACACTCTTTATCTTGACCATTAAAGAGGTAGGATTTAGTAGATTAATAGAGATTTTAAAATCCAAAAAGCTTATCTATCTCATAGTTACTTTAATTGGTTGTGCTATTCTATTTTGGTTTTTAAATGGTGTTTTGATGGGATGGATACGATAGAGTACAATCAGCATCGAACCCTACGGAATATCTTTAAATTTTCAAATTAAAAAAATAGATATTTCTAAACTCATTTTTCTAAAAACTAAGTCCTATCTAATCCATCTTTTACTATATTTCATTAAAAAAAAGGTTAACCTTATGTCTAAACTATTTTCACTCTACAACAAACTCTTTCACAATGAAAAACTCAATATCCCTGCTCTTTTTTTTATGGGGCTTGGAGTGTTTGGATTGATTGCAATTTTTACTAGCTTTATTAGTGATTTTATGATTTTTCCTTTTACCATTGTTGCTACTTTGGCCAGTTTTTTTGCTGTATGGCATCTAAATATTTTAGGCTCTTTAACTGAACAGGTTGAAAAACTTGAAACAACTGTAGAGAGTCTAAAAGAGAGTAATGACACACTTCACAGTGAACTCCTAGCCCTAAAATCTTTACGTGAAAATTTACAAATTTATGCCCAAGAGAATCAAGAAGATTTTTCAAAAGTTTTAAATGATATTAATGGTAGTTTTAATAGACTAGAAAACATTACCAAAGCCAATGAAAAAATTCTTATTGCTAGAGTGGCACAAGATTTAGAGTTTTTAGACTCTAAGGCAGGAATGAAACGTGAAGAGTATGCACGATTTGTCAATAGAATTCCTAATAATCTACAAAAACGATTTGAGGAGCTAGGCTATGACTCTTTTGATAAAGTTGCAGGAGATAATAAGATAGTCGACTATAAAGAGATAAAAAATATTGTTCAATCAATAGTAGCATAAATGACCCTATTTATAGACGGAGACGCATTCCCTAACCTGCTTAAACCCATTGTTTTAAAAGCCATAGAACGCCTACAAATCAAAACCTATGTCATAGCCAACAAAAAAATAAATGTAGGAAAATCAAAACACATAGAGTACCTCATCGTAGAACAAGGGGCAGATGAAGCTGACCATAAAATAGTGGAGATGGTAGAAGTTGATGACTTAGTAATTACGGCAGACATTCCCTTAGCTAACCGAATAATCACTAAAGATGCCCATGCCATTGACCATAGGGGTGAGCTTTACTCTGTTGAAAATATAAAACAGTACCTAACCATGAGAAACTTTATGCAAGAGATGAGAGATGCAGGGGAAGTCACAGGTGGGCCAAAAACATTTGGAGTCAAAGATGCCCAAAATTTTGCAAATCAGCTTAATGCTTTTTTACAAAAATATTATATATAAGGTGTGTTTTACAACACACCAAACAACTATACTTGAGCCTTTTTATACTCTAAAATCATTTTAAACATTTCATCTTTCAATAAAAGCTTCTCTTTTTTCATCTTTTCAATTTCAATATCACTCATACCTACTCTACCATGCTCTGCATCTTTTACATCTTGGTCAAGTTTATTGTGTTTTTCAAAAATTCTTGCGAAGTGTATGTTACTCTGTTTTAATTCTGTAATTTCAGATCTGTATTCTGCCAACATTTAGTATATCCTTTTAGAATTGTTTTTTGTTCCTAGATTGTATTATTACAACACTTTGTATTCTATTAAAATCACTATTTAACAGTATAAATAGAAGTAACCTTAAAGCCATCATATGTTCTTTTTAAAGTCATGCGTCCTTTACTTCTTCCTGCTGATGTTTTAAAATCATCAGACGATACAGTCCACTGAGTAGTCATACTTATATCACAATAATCAAAATTACCTTTTCGGTAGATACTTATTATTTTAAAAGCCACCAGTCGAAAATCTCTTTTTGTCCATTTCTTTTGGTAGTTAACTTTATCTTTACGAATTTGACTTTGATTAACATTTTTCAAACTAAAGTATCTGTCAACTTTTGAGTCATAATTAGAAACGATATCATCAATGGTACCACTTGTTGAAGAGGCTATAAATTTATCTAAAAATCTTTTTACAGACATTCTGTTGAATCTCTCTGTTGTATTTTCTCCACCTACTTGTGTACCCAAAGAGTTAGAATTCTTTTCCTTAACAGAAGATATAGGCTCCCCTAACTCTTTAATATCAAATTGAGACTCTTCAGGTTCTTTAGCTGCTACAACTTTACTCTCCTCAAGTTCGATATCAACCTCCTCTGGTTCTTTAACTTCTATTTTAGGCTCATCTTCAACCTTAGTCTCTTCATTAACTGTAACTTTTACATCTTCTTCATCTGCATAAACTTCTTCATTTGGTATATCAAACACATCTTTTTCAATATCAGACTTTTCATCATCAACTTTTTTGACATCAGATTTTTGAGTATCAGATTTTTGCTCTCCCTCTTCTATATATGAGGCATTAAAAGGTCGCTCTTTTTTCTCATCAAGCTTTGGCTCTTCTTTTTTATCTTCACTCTTTGGTTCTTCTTTTTTTATAGACTCTTTATTTTGCTCGTCTACATCATTTAAAGCTGGTCGCTCTATTTCTGCTACTACAGAGACATGCTGTTCTCTTGCTCGTCTTTTATCTTCTTTAATCATATTCCAACTGTAATACGCCAACCCAAGCATAATGAGAACGGAGACAGAGAGTATTTTAAGAAATAGATATGACTTTGGCTTTTTTTCTTCTTTTTTGGAAACAGATTCTTCAATCTCAACACCCTCTTGCTTTGCTATACTCTCTTTTTTGTTATGCTCTTCTATAGGAGGTAAAACTATCTTATCTTTCTCCTCTTTGTTGATACCACCCTCAAGATAATGTTCTACATTTGAGTTATTAACAAACTCCATAATAGTATAAACTGTATTGTTCTCTTCCAAATAACCATAAGTTTGAACGTGGTTACTTTGGGTATTCTTTTGAGCTGCTGTTATCTCTTCAATCATCTCTTTTTTTGTCTCTTCAAAAAGAATTTTTGACTTAGCCTTAACTTTAACTGAGTTGTTCTCTTCTCGACTGGCATATGATTTTAAGAAAAATTCTTTAATAACAAAAAGGCTCCCTAAGCGATGTGTATCTTTAACCAAGTATAAAATTTCAAACTCATCTTCGCCTAAAACCTTAACTATCTCGTAATGTCCACCTAATATGTGTCCCTCTGGTAAATAGTAACTCTCTACCATCTCTTTCTCCCTTTATCTTTATCACACTATTCTTTTAGAAAATTATATCATATTAGGATATAATCTCAACATTAAAACCAAAAGGTCAAGCCTCTATGTATATCTACGACAGTGTAAAAAAGACAAAACTTCTATTTGAACCTATTATTCCCCAAAAAGCCTCTATCTATGTTTGTGGTCCAACCGTTTATGATGACGCACATTTAGGTCATGCCCGTTCAAGTCTTAGTTTTGACCTTTTATCTCGTACACTTAAAGCTTTGCGTTATGAAGTAACTATGGGGAAAAACTTTACCGATATAGATGATAAAATCATAAAAAAAGTTCAAGAGACAGGGCAAAGTTTAGAAGAGATAACAACACATTATATCAACCGTTATCAAGAAGAGATGAGAGCTTTAGGCGTACAAGACGCAGACATAGAACCTAAAGCTACAGAATCACTTGAAGCAATAGAGTCTATGATTCAAGGTCTAATTGATAAAGATATAGCCTATGTAGTAAGCTCAGGTGATGTCTATTTTGACACCTCTAAAGATGCAAACTATGGTACTATTTCTCACAAAGTTGGTGATGATGAAGAGAACCAAAGCCGTGTAGAACATAATTCTGAAAAGAGAAACCCTAAAGATTTTGCTCTTTGGAAAGCTTGTCATGGTGATGAAGATATCTGTTTTGAAACCAAATTCTCAAAAGGTCGACCAGGTTGGCACATAGAGTGTTCGGCAATGATAGAAAAACATTTTACACACACACATGGTTCGGATGAATACAGCATAGACATTCACGGAGGAGGAGCCGACCTACTCTTCCCTCACCATGAAAATGAAGCAGCACAGAGCCGATGTGCCACAGGTCATGAACTAGCAAAGTACTGGATGCACAATGGTTTTGTAAACATTAACGGAGAGAAAATGAGTAAATCATTAGGCAACTCCTTTTTTGTTAAAGATGCTCTTAAAGTCTACGATGGAGAGATTTTACGAAACTACTTAATTTCAGTACACTATAGAAATGACTTTAACTTTAATGAGGAAGATTTACTCAACTCTAAAAAACGATTGGATAAATTATATAGATTAAAAAAAAGAGTAACCCCAACCAAAGCATCTAAACCAAATATCGCTTTTCAAAAAGCCATTTTAGAAGCGATGAGTGATGATTTAAATATCTCGGTAGCCTTAGCAACCATAGAGGATATGATATCTGCTACCAATGATAAGTTGGATGAAAACCCTAAAGATAAAGGGCTTAAAAAAGAGACCCTTGCCAACATAGAGTTAATAGATAAACTTTTAGGATTTGGAGGGAAAGAGCCATTCTCCTATTTTCAAATTGGGATTGATGACGATACAAAAGAGAAAATAGAAACGTTAATAGAAGCTAGAAATCAAGCAAAAATAGAGAAAAACTATGAACAATCAGATGCCATTCGTGATGAATTATCTGCCATGGGCATTGCCATTATGGATACAGCCAATGGAACAGTTTGGGAAAAACTATAAATAAATATTCAGATTATAATCGAGGAACTTAAAAAATGAAAAATCTATTTAAACAATACCTCCCCTACCTTATGGATTACAAACGACAATTCATCTTTGCCATTATAGGTATGTTCGCTGTTGCAATAGGTACAGCAGGTACAGCAAAAATGATTAAACCTATACTAGACGATGTCTTTGTAGCCAAAGATGCCACTATGCTTGGAGTAATACCTTTTTTACTTATTACTGTTTTTGCACTAAAAGGTGTGGGGCAATATATTGAAACCTACTATATGTCATTTATAGGTCTTGATGTGGTTCGTAAACTACGTAATAAGCTTGTGAACCACCTCACCTACCAAGATATGGAGTTTTTTCAAAAAATGCATACAGGAGAGATTCTTTCACGTGTAACCAATGATATTACCCGTATTCAAAATGTTGTAACCTCTATGATTCCTGACTTTATTAGAGAATCCTTAACTATTGTAGCATTAACAGGATATGTCATTTACGAGAGTCCAAAACTCGCTTTTTACTTTCTTATTATTATGCCTTTGGCTCTCTACCCTTTGAGTATTTTGGCACAAAAGATGAAAAAATACTCTAAGCTTTCGCAGGAGAGTACCTCTGACATGACTTCACGTTTGGGTGAGATATTTTCAAATATAGAGGTTATAAAAGCCAATTCTAGCCAAGAATTAGAAGGTGAAAAATTTGCAAAAGAGAACCAAAATGTTTTTAAATATCTCTTAAAACAGGTTAAAGTCAATGCCCTAACCTCTCCCATTATGGAGATACTAGGTTCCGTTGCCATTGGTTTGGTTATCTATATTGGTGGTAGTGAAGTGATAGAGGGGCGAATGACGGTTGGTGCATTCTTTGCTTTTGCTACAGCTCTTTTTATGCTCTATACTCCCATTAAACGTATCTCATCACTCTATAATCAAGCTCAAGATGCTATTGTAGCCAATGAACGAATGTTTGAACTACTCAATAATAAACCTAACATAAAATCTGGTGAGATAGAACTTAACGAGCAAATAAAACATATATCTATTATGAATACCTCTTTATACTATGATAATAAGGTTGCACTAAATAGTGTTTCAGCTGGTGCTGACCGTGGTGAGAGTATAGCTCTTGTAGGTGACTCTGGTGCTGGTAAATCTTCTTTAGTAAATCTTTTGGTACGCTTTTATGACCCAAATGAAGGTGAAATCATCATCAATGATAAATATAATATAAAAGATTTAACCTTAAAATCACTGCATCAAAAAGTAGCTTATGTTACACAACGTATCTATATATTTAATGACACCATTGCACAGAACATTGCCTATGGTCAAGAGTTTGATGAGCAAAGAGTTATAGAAGCATTAGAAAAAGCACATGCTTTAGAGTTTATTACAGAACTAGAAGATGGTATAGATACCATGCTAACTGAAAATGGTAATAATTTATCAGGTGGACAGAGACAAAGAGTAGCCCTTGCTCGTGCCATCTACAAAAAACCTGACATACTTATACTTGATGAAGCCACCTCTGCACTAGACAATAAAAGTGAAGCCCTCATTCAAAAAGCCTTAGAAGAGTTAAAGTCAGAGATGATAACAATAACAGTAGCACATAGGTTAAGTACCATTGAACACTCTGATGCTATTTTGGTCTTTAAAGAGGGTCAAATCATCTGTCGAGGTCAGCATATTGACCTTATTAATGAGTGTGAAGAGTATCAAAAATTGGCAAAAGTTTTAATATAAATATTAATGCTATTTTCTATATAAAAATTTAAAAATAAAATAAATACTTTTTATTATAATTATCAAATAAATAAACTTTACTTATTTCTTTAGAATGGCTATACTTCCAAAAAAATTATAAAGGTTATAACTATGACAAATAGATTACCATGGTGGATGGGTGGCATATTGATGTCTGGTCTTCTACTCTTAACATTTTCAATATACGGTGCAGACAGACCTATAGGGGCGTCAACTTATGTTCCCTATGCTGCAGCACTTATTTTTGATTTAGACCCTGAAAAATACTCTTATATAAATAAGATAAAAGATTCTGGTTCATGGGAAGGGGTAATGCTTTTAGGTGTACTTGTTGGAGGATTTGTTACTTCTGTATTTATTACAAAGAGTTTTCGTTTTTCACTTATTCCTACAGCATGGAAGACGTATAAAAACAACTCTGTACTCTCCAGACTCTTATGGAGTTTTTTTGCAGGGTTTATTATGATTATTGGGGCAAGACTTGCAGGAGGATGTACCTCTGGTCACTTTATGTCAGGTATGAGCCAAATGGCAGTTTCAGCTATGATTTTTGGTGGCGTAGTTATGTTAACGCTTGTCATAACAGGTAAACTCTTTTACAATACGAAAGGTAAGAAATAATGGCTGATGTTATATTTGTAGTTGATGATGTTAACTCAACCATAATCGATAGAGCTTTTAAAATGGTTGAAAATGTAATTCATATGGACCATGGCTCTGTAGCATTGGTTTTTTTAATTGGTGTTATCTTTGGTGGAATCATTCAATACACACGTGTAGACAAGTTTGAAAAGATAGCAGGTTTTTCCATGTTGAAAGACACCATTATACCCAAGATGCTATTTTTAACTGTAGGAATAACATCCATAGGTCTTTACTTTATGATTGATGCAGGTCAAGCACACTATCATGTAAAACCAATTATTCTACAAGGGTTAATTATAGGTGGTGTTTTATTTGGAACCTCTATGGCAATTTTAGGTAAATGTCCAGGTACTGGACCAGTATCTATTGCAGAAGGACGAATTGATGTACTAGTGGGTGCTATTGGTGGTCTTTTAGGTGGTTTAGTATTTACACTCTATTATGATGATTTTTTCAAACCTCTTATGGGTGAAAGTTTAGGTAAGAGTATTTTACCAGATTTTTTTAAAGGAAGTGAAGATATAACAGCTCTTGTTTTTGGTGTACTTGTGATAATCATTGCGATAGCCATTCCTAAAGTAGAACTCTTCGATGAAGCTGACTTATCTCAACTTCCTGATGATAAAAGACCAGATAGAAAATAAAGCTTTCTTACTTCTCTTTTAATATATCCCTATCTCTATCATACACCTTGGTCTCAACCTCAAACAGACCAAGAAGTGTATGAAAAAGGTTATCATGGGTGTATCTTTTATCTATATTTTTATTAACCTCTTCTCCAAACCACATTAAAGCACCGATGTGTGTTTGAGCATCAGGAGCCATAAAGTAAGGTAGCCCATGAAGATAAATTCCACTCTCGCCTAAACTCTCACCGTGGTCACTCATGTAAATCATCGCTGTTTCATGTGTTTTGTCGTATCTCTTTAAAAAGTTTATGGTTTTAGATAAGAAATAGTCTGTATATAAAATAGCATTATCATAGGCGTTTGATATCTCCTCTTTGCTACACTGCTCTAGTTGATTTGTTTTACAAGTGGGTTTAAACTTTTCAAACTCTTTTGTGTATCTCTTATAGTATGCTGGTCCATGATTTCCCATTTGATGCAACACTATAAGTATATCCTTACCCTTATTCTCTTCGATATACCTATCAAGCCCTACAAGCATCCCCTCATCTCTACACTCCTCATCACAAATAGTATTGTTTTTAGAGGTTTTGTAGTTTTGATAGGGAACTCTTAACGCCACACCTTTACTATCAGAGTTATTATCTCTCCATAAGATAGATATCTCTTTTGTATGATTTAAAACATCTAAGACATTCTCATGGGAGATACCTTTTTTGTAGCTATAGTCACTCTTATCAAATACCGAGAACATACATGGAACAGACTCTGCTGTGCTTGTACCACAAGAGTAGATATTGGAGAAGTTTATGATACTCTCTTTTTTAAGGAGTGGATTTGTCTCTTTGTCGTAACCATTTAGAGAGAAGTGGTCAGCCCTTACAGCCTCTCCTACAACCATAATCACCAACTTTCTACGCTCACCATCAACCTTAGCTACTTTAGCATCTAGTCCAATTGGTTTTACAATCACCTCTTTAGTGTTAAACGTCAAATTTATATATTTTCCTATGGAGTATATCCAATAGGTAGGATTGACCGAGTATCTAAGTGGCTTATGCTCCCGTGCAAACGATGTATAGTGTCTGCTAAAAATCAAAATAGAGGCAACTATGACCAAGAGTGAGAAAAAAATAGTTTTTGCTTTTGAGATTAACTCTGCTCTTAACCCTCTATACTCTATTTTCGATTTATATATAAAAAGAGCAGGAACAACCCCAAGAGTAAAAAAGTATAAAACCTGTTTAATGGTCAGCAAATCCATAGACTCATTTAGGTTTGTCTGTAATGTGTTTCGTATCATGCTATCATCTATAACCACATGGTAGCTATTCATAAAGTAGTTTGTCAAAGATGAGATAAGAACAACAGCTATCAAGATAGGTTTTGTGGTGTATTTTGAGCTTACAAGTGTAAATAGCAGTATATTAAAGGCTATAAGTAGAAACAGTATAGATATTAAAAACCCACTATTCTCTACGCCCCATGGATAGACCTTTAGCGTATTTGTAAAAAATGTATAGTTATCAAACAGTACTAAAAATAGTACTGTTGATATTATAAGTTTTGATTGTGTTAAATTTTTGATTTTTTTCCTTTGAGTATATAGCTAAATTATTAGACAACATTATATACATCAGTAGCTTAAATAGTTTGTTATCTTCTCTGTATACTTAATTTACTATTTTTCTCTATCATTATTTTCTGCTCTTCCATAGGAAATCCATCTCGTCTGTACCCCAAGGTCATTTCTTTCAGGATATTTATTTATAGCCAATCTACTCTTCAAAGATTAATTGTCCAACTTTGTCTTCATTATAGTTTATAAATAGATAGACATATGAGGGTTTATCTATTGACAAATGGTATGCAATTAGATATCGTTCTTGTGTAGTTAAGTGTTGATACGGTTTCATGTTAAATCCTATATTGGTCTATTTAATTTTACTTTATCAGCCTTAACCTCTTTTTTTATTAAATGCACTAATACTACCAAGAGAAGCAGACCAATTAAAATAAGTCATAATTAATTTATCTAATCAAAAAGGTTTTAAGATGAAAAAAATTCTAGGAATATCTCTCATTATTATTATGTTTTTCGGATTTTTTTACTTTTGGAAACAAGAGAAAAAAGAAGTAGTTAAAAGTGTAAAAGTTTGGGAAACAAAAGAGCTAATAGTACATAACTTGAAGAGTCATAAAGATAAAAACAGTTTAATACCCAATAAAAAACCAACTGTTAGAATTAATGGATTTACCATTATAGCAGTTGGAGATGTAATGACACTTCATAGTACAGTAAACGATGAAGATGGAAATATCACCTCTTATTTATGGGAAAAGGAGGGCAAAATATTGGGAAGAAAACCTGAACTTTCTCTTATGCTCTCTAAAGAGGGTCAACATACCATAACACTTAGAATCACAGACAATTTAGGTGCAATGGCAAAATCTAGTATTGATATAGATGTTTTTGCTCCTTATGATAAAAAGATATTTTATAAACATCGTCATTGTCACTGTCAAGGGCTTATATATAGCTATTATAACGATGATGGAAACTTAACAAAAGAGATAACACAGAGTGATAAAGATGGTACTGTTATTAAAGAGTTTACTTATGATGATAAAGGAAAGCTACTCTCTATGCACTATAAAAATTATTATGATGAGAGTAATTTAGAAAAAGAGAGTACCTCTCGTTATGATAAATTTGGAAATGAGATAGAGGAGTTTGGAAAAAAGAAGAAGTATGGTGAATTAGATAATGATAAATTGGTCTCTTTTTATAATCGCTACAAATACAACGAAAAAGGTAAAATGATTGAATCGTCTATGGAAAATAATGGTGTGCTTAAGCAAATAGAAAAACATACCTATGATAAGGATGGAAACCAGCAGAGTTCTGTGTATAAAAATTATAAAGAGGGTATCTTAAAAAGTAAAAGTATGAGATTATATAATTATGATGAAAATGGTAACCTTTTAAGTGAAACAAGTCAAGAATATGATGTAGAGAGTGAAATAACAATAGTTTCAGAGAGAGAAGAGCGACGTTATAATGAAGCAAAACAAATTTTAGAAAAAAGAGTCGATAATAATGGTGATGGAGAGATAGATGATTACACATATTATGTCTATGATGATGTAAATCATCTACTACTTGAAGAGAGAGATAAGTCTAACAATGGAAGTAGTGAACGCTTAACTTCCTATACTTACTCTACAGAGGGATTGATACTTCAAGAAGAGACAAAAAAAGAGGGCAGAAGAGAATTTATTAAACAGTACACTTACAATAGTAATGGACAAGAGACTTCAAAAAGTATAGATAATAATGGAGATGGTTTGATTGACCATACTTTTAAAACATTTTATGATAACGAGGGAAATCGTATAAGAGAAGAGTCTTATAATAATGAGGTTCTATCTAGTTCTACTATCTATAATAGTGGAAAGATAGTTGAACGCAATCGTGGAGGTTATAACATGAAATATATTTACGATGAAAAAACAGGAGTACTAAAGCATCTAGTAACTAAAGAACCTTTAGGACAAATAAGCATTAAGGATTATGATGATGCAGGAGAACTTGTAAAAGAGAAGGATGAAAATGGTGAAGTTTTTTATGAAGAAGAGAGACGACGATAAGAGGGAACTGTAAGAGACCATAAACTAAACTGTGTCAACACCTAAATCATTGGTCGAATTATATCAAAAATTCTAACGGTCTTTCCGATACAAAAACTCTATACTAGAAGCACTTGGCATAATAATAATATCTGTTTCAAAGTTTTTGTTGTGTTCGGCTCTGACTTTCAGTCAAGGGGTCAAATTCGGGTCGTACAAATCTAAAAAATCAGTAACTCAATAAATTTTATTGAGTTATACTAACCATGCCTAACTTATTATATCCTTTCTCCTCATCCCAAACATTCTCATTTGCAAACCTAATAGCATACCTTTTATCGTTTTGAAGTTTTGGTGATTTATCAGGTAACCACAGATATAGAGTATAGTTTCCAACTTCTATACTATTTGGTAATTTTTGATTAAACTTAAGTGTTATCTCCTCTCCTCCATACCATTTTCTAGGATCAGTATCTATTTTAAATTTATACTCTTTATTATCATTATAAAGTACTAGATATACAGGTCTTTCATTTACCGTAGCACTAAAACCTCTGTTTATGAGCTTTAATGCTATATTTAAATTCTTACCTTTTTGAACATTATTTGGAATTGTTGCACTCTCTAAGACAAATCTATATCCTAATTTTTTTTGGAACTCCTCCCAACATCCTTCTTCTTGATAAACTTCAACAGGTAGTTTATCTTGTCTTGTCCAATCCCCTCTGATTTGATCTCCAAGCAGACTATAGTGAAATCTTTTTGCCATATCCAAGCCACTTTCACAAGAGACAGTGTTTGGCTCATTTTCAACATCAGCAGTACACATCTCACCTACAACTGATGTATATTTTGTACTTTGTTCTAAGTATCTAAATTGTTCATCTCTTGTATCTACATCTCTTGAAAATGTTCCCATATCTGTATTGTTCCAAGCAAAGCAGTCATCATGAAATCCTGCTCTACTTTTATCTATTTCTTTATTTGCTTCATCTTCTGTTAGAGCAGTTGGATACCAACTCATTAAAAATGACGGTCTTCTAAACATTATTTTTATCTCTTTAGGAACATTTTGCATAAGAGTATCTTTGATTTTTCTACTATTTTCTGCAGTTGTTAAATTGTGTGTTGAGTGGTGCCATTCTCCCCATGCACCTATATATCCTGCTCCAATAGCCATGATAACATCTTTATTCTCTTCTAAGATAGGTTTTAGTTGTCTTATATGATTTAATACTCTATCTATATCTGCATCTTCATCTCCTAGGTGTTCATTGTAGGTAACTCTTAAAATAGTTTTTAGTCCAGCTTGTCTAATATATTCAAACTGTTTTTTTACTTTATCTATGTAGCTTTGTGGTATAGGTGAATTTCTAGAACCAGCTAAGACAAGGTCTAAACGAAAAGTTGTATAAGGTCCACTACTAATCCAATTTAGATGGCTTGGTTCAGTATGTGTATTTCTATATGGGACATCTGACATATATCTGAGTGCATATAGACCTCTTTCTGGATTTTTAAATATCTCATTGTCTTCAGTATAGGTAATAGTTTTTCTATTGACTAAATCTATCTTTACTATTTCAGAATAGACCTTGTTTTTCCAATCCTTCAAACTAACACTAGCCATAAACCTAAAGGTTTCTTCAAGTGGAATTAAATTTTTAGATACCTCTACCAATATTTCATTATTGTTTTTATCTGTATTAACTACTTTACCTATCTTTTCCCATTTCCAATTATGTGCTCCTTCAGGATAGCGATATACTAAACCATCTTCTATTAAATAGTCTGCACCAGGAATATTGTTTTTAGAGTAACCAGTATTTTTGTCATTATCTAAGTCTATGTAAACCTCATAATGATTACCCACTGGAAAAGAACCATCTATTTTAAATAGATAATTACTATCTGTTTCTGAAAATTTAAGTGTGTTAATTTTTATATTGTCTCTTCTTTTTACCTTTATAACTTTAGCCATAGAGTAGGTAGTATTTTTCCAATCATATGTTGCTGCACTTGCTAAAATTTTAAAGACATTACCTAGATGTATAAGTTTATGAGGTATTTTTGTTGAGGCTTTTTTCTCTCCTTTTTGAAAAGGTGTTGAACCTATTTTATTCCAGTGCCAACCAGTTGTATTTTTAGGATACTTATAGATTGTCCCCCCATGCGAATCTTCTATTAGATAGTCTGCACCTTTTATCTCTTTATTTGTTCCTCTATATCCAGTATTTGGATTATTATCTGCATCTATAAAAAATGAGAGATGACTATTTGGTGCAAATTTTCCTTTTGCAATTAGTTTTGAATCACTTGCTTTATAGCTAAGTGAGTTAAACTTTATGTTCTCTTTTCTATTTTGTTTTTTTTGATAGGCAATAATACCCATACTATTATCATTGCTAGAATAGGTATCAACTAAGTATGTTTTTGAATCAAAGTAATTGTCTGTTGATGCAATTACTACGGTTATAAGTATCAATAAACTAAAAAAAGTTCTCATATTAATTATCCCCTAAAAATTAATTTTAAAATAATATTATATTATATAAATTAATATCAATAAAAAATTATATTTTTTTTTATTTATTTTAATAAGCTTTGTAACCTCAAGAAACAAGTGCAATTTAGAATTAATACTTCTTCAAGTAAAGCTTCTTTAGGAGTTTTGAAGCCAAGAGCTTTTCTTGGTCAGATTCTAACGGTCTTTCCGATACAAAAACTCTATACTAGAAGCACTTGGCATAATAATAATATCTGTTTCAAAGTTTTTGTTGTGTTCGGCTCTTACTTTGACACCGTTTTCACCATCTTTAAACATGTACATAAGGGTAATGTTTTTTGAGATTTTTCGTCCAATCTCTAAAGAGAGTTCATCATTGCTATCTGAACCTAAAAGTAAGTGGTCAACGTCTATTCCTAAACTTTTTATAAGTCCTTTTGCAAAGGAACCACCAAGTAGAGTATAAGCATCTGCTCCTTGACCATTGGAACCTGTTCCATCAAAAAGAATTAATGATAAAATCTCTTGTTGTGTCAAGTATGGTTCTGAATTAAAATTAACAATAGGCTCTTCAACACTTCCAGATATAAAAACATGAATGGTATATTCATCTTTTTGATAATTTGCTTTTATATCAAGAAGAGGTTTTTTAGGGTCTCCTGCAAAATATAAGTGACTCTCTTTGAGGCTAAAATATTTATCTTCCATCTCATAAAAACCTTTTGTAACTGTAGACATTCCTGTTACCATAAAATCTGTCTCGTACTCTTTTACAACCCTTAACTCATTATAGAACTCTATGGTTGTATTTTTCCCATAATAGTTCAACGGCTTTTCACTTCTGATTTTTAAATTGACTTTCAAATTTTGAAGTGCTGATGCTTTCTTTTCTTTCTGTTCTTGAACAATGATAATATCAGCATCTTCCACAATACTTGACCCAGAAACATCATAATGAACAGAGTTTCCTAAGATATTAACATCACCATCTACTTCCACCTTTTTTCCATGAAGCTTTAATTTGGCATCAACATCAAAAAGTAAATCAAAATCTCTGGTAATAAAAGGGAACTCTTTTGTAGAAATAGTAAAGTCACCATTAGAAGTTTTTAAGTCATAGCCTCCATCAATAAGAATTTTATTATTAAGCCATAGTTTTTTAACAGTTAAATGATTATTTTTTAAATTTAAATATGATTTATTATTGGCATAAAAATCTTTAAAATAAGGATTGGTATCCAGTCTAAAACGGTATTTATCAATAACAATGTCTCCATTTTTATCTAAAGTAAATAGAGCATCTATTTTTTCTATATCCAATGCTGAATCATACTTTATAAGAGGGCTTTTTAGAGAAACTCTTAAAAGACCATTTTTACTTTTTGTAAGCGTGACATCAACTTTCCCTTCTAATTTAGGGAAAGTAATATCATAATAGTTTTCAACGATAGAGAGCAGTCTTTTTAAATCTGTCACATTTGATTTCAGTTCTATATTGTTACTATTACTATTGGAAAAGCTTATATCTTCTCCTGCCAATAGTAAATGCCCATTACTCATAAGCTTATTTTTAGCATTATAGTTTAAGGAGAATTCTAAATTTTTATTATCTTTAATTTTAATACTGTAT
>JALXFN010000064.1 GCA_027068975.1 Campylobacteraceae bacterium
GTTCTGTTTTGGACGATATTGAGAGAGCAGTTGTGCCGACATTCCCGACATGGTAAAGCTAACAAGGGCTTCTTTGTCAAGATTTTTTGCCAACTCCACAGCCGATTTTGCTACAGCATCAGCATAGTTAGAGCTTGAAAAACTTTTAAAGTAAGGGTACTCATACTCTACATCTTTAATGGTGTCGTGTAGTACCTCTACAGCTTTAATAGGAAACGCCCCAATGGTTGTCTCATCGCTAAGCATAACAGCATCGGTTCCATCATAGACAGCATTAGCAATGTCACTCACCTCGGCACGTGTTGGAAATGGATTCTCTTTCATACTTGTTAACATCTGTGTAGCAGTAATAGAGGGTTTGTTGAGTCGATTGGCAACTTGAATAATATGTTTTTGAATACGTGGTAGCTTAGTCACTCCAAACTCTGCACCCAAATCACCTCTTGCTACCATGACCCCATCAGAAACTTCTAAAATACTCTCTAAGTTATTAATCGCCTCTCCTGTCTCAATCTTGGAGACAATAAAAGGGTCAAAGTTATGCTCTTTCATAATCTTTTTTGCTTTTAAAATATCATCTTTGCTTTGAACAAAAGAGAGGGCAACAATGTCAATCTCATTTTTTGCTCCAAAGATTATGTCTGCTTCATCTTTAGCTGTAATGACAGAGATTTTTAGTTTTGTTTTAGGAAAATTAACCCCTTTTCGTGAGGTTAACTCTCCATCATTTAAGAGTTCAAGTATTAAGTGGTCACTCTGTTTCTCAATAACTTTTGTACGTATTGTACCATCTGCAAAAAAGACCTCTTCTCCTACATTTACCATGTCAATAATAGCAGGGTAAGAGAGAGCCAAAGAGCGTTCATCATGTTCATCTTCCTCTTTAGTTAGTTTTATATGCTCTGATTTTTTAAGTTTTAATACCCCATCAATCTTTCCAATACGTACTTTTGGACCAGAGATGTCTTGTAAAATAGCAACCTCTTTATTTAATGCTTTAGAGGCTTTTCTAATAGTCTGAATGGTTGTTCTATGTGTCTCATAGTCGCCATGAGAGAAGTTAAGTCGAAAGACATTAACCCCTTTTTGAATAAGTTTTTTAATTATCTCTAAAGATGAGGTTGCTGGACCTACAGTTATAACAATTTTAGTTTTTCTCATAATGATATTCCTATTATTTTTTGTGAAATAGAATTATCTTCCTTTTTTGTTTAAGGGTGACTGTATTTCCTCCTCTATGCTCTTATTGTTTTCATTATTTTCAACAATATCTGTTTTCTTCTTTATCATCCATTTTTTAAATGGTTGCAAGGAAGAGATATACTCAGCCACATCTTTAAACTGTTGGTCTTCAAGAGGAAGTGTAGGCATGGCATTAGCACTATATCCAAAGGCTTTATATAGACTATAGGGGTCTTTAGCATATTGTGCTATCTCCTCTTTGTGTCTTGTATAGGCAACCATATTGAAGTCAGGTCCTAGACCACCTCCACCATTAATAGTGTGACAGATTGCACAATTCTCTTTATAGACCTTCTCTCCTGCTTTAACATCTGCCATAAGAGTTGAAGTTGTTAGTAGTGTCAATGAAATTAGTAGTTTTTTCATAACTCTCCTTTATAATAATTATCAATATTGTTTATAATATATCAAATCGGATAAAATTACTCTTAATTAAAGAGTTAAATCAGATAAAAATACTCCTATTTTAAATATTTGATTTAGAAAGTATCTTTCTCAAGGTAAAATTAGTATAATAAAGTATGAAATTTATTATAAAACGACATATACTTTTGGTTACTCTTCTATTTAACTTTTTATCTGCCGATGATGGTAAACTACTATTTTATGGGAACTGTATTGCTTGTCATGGAGAACTAGGTAAGCCCTCTGCACCTCATTTGTTAGAAGTTAAAGGCTACTACATGATGAAGTATCCAAAAAAAGAGGATTTTGTAGAAAATTTAGCAAAATGGGTCTTTAAGCCAAATGAAGAGAGTGCTTTGCTACCAGATGCCATTAAGAAGTATAAGCTTATGCCTTACCTCTCCAT
>JALXFN010000065.1 GCA_027068975.1 Campylobacteraceae bacterium
CAATAAAATATAAAATACCTAAAGAGAAACTCATAAAAATCATGGACATGGTTAATGAGCTTGGCTTAAAATTCTATACTTTAGAAGAGGCTCATAATATTTATATGAACCAATAATAACTTCTTATGTAAATGTACGTTCTATGAGCCAATAAGCTGCCATAGAACCTATGAGATAAACCAAAAAAACTTTTCCTTTTAAAAGTTGCTCTTTTAAGAAAAGTTTTTGTAACATGAAATAAAGAGAAACCAATACTCCTATAAATAGTAACTGCCCTACTTCAATACCAATATTAAAAAAGAGTAGAGCCAACGTTAAATAACTTTGAGGTAAGCCCAACTCCATAAGCACAGAGGCAAACCCAAAACCATGTATAAGACCAAAGAAAAATGCTACACCCCAAGGATACTTAGTCAATAGACCAAACTTTCCATTATGAGCATATACAATTTCAACTGCTAAAATCATAATACTGAGTGCTATTAAGACCTCTATAAATTTTAAATCTACAGAGACATATCCTAAAATAGAAAACGCAAGGGTAATACTATGTGCTACAGTAAATGCTGTTATGGTCTTTATTAGCATTTTCCATTCTAAGACTATAAATAGTAAACCCAAAATAAATAAGAGGTGGTCATAACCCAACAAAATATGTTTTATTCCTAAAACAATATACTCTTTCATAACAGTAGCACTACTCATTCTTTCATCTATTTTAGCCACATTATTTTTAAAATCAATCTTTTTAAAATAGCTAAGACCATTATCATGAAAGTAAAGTAGAACATCAATTTGGTCTTTCTTAAGATTATCTATGGTGATTTTTTTTCCTAAAAGGCTCTCTTTACAACTTAAAGTCCAATAGGACAAGATGATATTTCTATCTTCTACACGATAAAGGCTATCCTTATCTCTTTTACAATTTTTTGGAAAGCTTGGCATAATATGCAGTCTAATTTTCTCCTCAATGGGAACTTTCCATTTCACATTGTAACTATGTTCACTTATAGCTGTAACTTCCAAATATGCAGGTCGAATAGTATGTGCCGATAGAGAGATTGTCAACTCTATTAAAAAAAGCAGTATAAATAAAACAGGTCTCATAAAAACTAACCGTTATTACTGCTATTAGAATCAATAATGATGTTATACTTATCTTTTATTTTTTGATAAAACTCTTTATAAGCATTTCGATTTTTTTCTATGATATAACTATTTTTAACTTTATCTTTAACATCTTCAAATTTTGGTTCTCGCTTTTTTATATCAACTATATATATTAGATGAACTCCAAACCCCGATTTTAATAGCGACCATTTTTTGATAGGAAGCGTTACCAAGTCAGAGACGAATGACCTAGAGAAAGATTTGGAAAGTTCTGCTTTTGTTAAATGATTAAAGTAGCTACCTGCATAAAACTTATCTCCTTTTGTAGAGATGCTCTTGTTATAACTTAAATCACTGACCTCATTTAAAAGCTTTTTAGCAACGTTGTCAATATCTTCATGATTTTGAGGATTTAAATATATCTGACCAAAGGTTAAAGTTATTTGAGACTCTTTTGTAAACTTACTTTTGTTGGCATTAAAATACTTCTCCAAAACCTCGTTAGAAAGCTCTGCAATATTCACTGAGTCACTCATCGTATATTTTAATTTATCTATTAGCAGTTTCCGAATAATATAATCATCTTTATCAAGATTTCTCTCTAAAGCTTCTCTATATAAGATTTCATCTTCAATATACTTAGCTCTATCTGCATCTTCTTGTTTTACAACAATAACATTACGCTTCTCTTCTATATTTTCAGAACCATTCCATTTTATAATAAAAAATAGAACCGTCCCTAAAAGTATAAAATGCAAAAAAGGCTCTTTATACCATTTTAACAAAATAAGTCCTTAAATCAATGCCTCTGCTAAGACTTCATCTATAACAGAAACAGGGATAATCTCAATAGCCTCTTTTACCTCATCAGGTATATCATCTAAGTCTAACTCATAGTTTTTAGATGGAATTAACGCTTTTGTAACCCCTGATTTATAGGCAGCTATAAGCTTCTCTTTGAGTCCACCGATAGGAAGAACTTTTCCTGTTAATGTCAACTCACCTGTCATAGCAATTTTATTATCTATCTTCTTTTCGGAAAGAATAGAAGCAATCGATACAGCCATAGCAATACCAGCACTGGGTCCATCTTTTGGTGTGGCACCTTCAGGGACATGAATATGTAAGTCAAATCGTTTGTAAATTTCACTTGGTTCTATACTTTCAAGAGTCTCTTTATCTTTTAAAGGTATTGATTTTTTATCAATAGTTAAAGAGCCATCTTCTATGAGCCTTTTTACAACTGAAAAGGCAATGTGAGCTGACTCTTTCATAACATCACCAAGGCTTCCTGTAAGTTTAACAGAGCCTTTTCCTTTGAGTTTAATGGCTTCTATTTTTAGCACATCTCCACCTACAGCTGTCCATGCCAAACCATTAACTACTCCAATAAGAGGTTTTTCATCAATGTTTGAGATTTCAAATACCTTTTTGTTGGCAAACTCAGGTAAATCTTTGATTTTAATCTTTACTCTCTCTAGCCCATCATCTAAAAGTAATTTAGTGGCTACTTTTCTCATCATACCTGCAATTTTACGTCGTAGTCCTCTTACCCCTGGCTCTCTTGTATATTCATCAATAAGTAGTTTTAGGGCTTTGTCGGTTATCTCAAACTCATCATCGTTAAGTGCGTGTTTTTTTAACTCTTGAGGAATAAGATACTGTTTTGCAATCTCTAACTTCTCATTTGGGGTGTAGGAGCTTACCTCAATAAACTCCATACGGTCACGAAGAGGAGTAGGAATCTGTGCCACATCATTAGCTGTGGCTATAAAGATGGCTTTGCTTAGGTCAATGTCAAAGTTTAGGTAGTAGTCACGATACTCTTTGTTCTGCTCTGGGTCTAGGATTTCTAACAGAACTGCTGTTGGGTCGCCACGGTGTCCACGTCCTACTTTGTCAATTTCATCTAATACAACTACAGGATTCATACTTTTAGCTGTAATAAACCCTTGAACCAAACGCCCTGGCATTGCACCAACATAGGTTCTTCTGTGTCCTCTTAGTTCATTGACATCTTCCAGCCCACCAAGTGCTATACGTACCAAAGGTCTATCTAAAGCTTTAGCAATAGAGTTAGCAAGTGATGTTTTCCCAACCCCAGGAGGTCCAGAGAAACAAAGAATTGCTCCTGCACTTCCATCAAGGTTAACTTCTCGTTGTTCGGCTAATTGTCGAACAGAGAAGAACTCTACAATTCTCTTTTTTGGCTCATCTAGTGAAAAGTGGTCAAGGTCGAGTCTCTCTTTAACCTCTTTTACTTGTAACTCTTTGTCACTAAATTTACCAAATGGCATCTCAAAGACATACTCTAAGTAGGTTTGAATCTGTGCTGCATCAGCAGACTCTGGGTGCATTCGTGCAAAACGGTTGAGTTGTTTTTCTATCTCTTTATAGGCATCTTCTAAGAGGTAAGGTTTTAGCTCTTCTAACCTCTCTCTAAAAGCTTCAACTTCTTCTTCACGTTGTGTGTCAACACCCAACTCTTTGTTAATCTCTTTAAGTTGCTCTTTTAAGAAGTACTCTTTGTTAATCTGTTCAATTTTTGAGTGTACTTTAGAGCGAATTTCACGTTCAACTCTTGCTGATTCCATCTCTGAGATAATAATATCAATCACACTCATCAAACGTCTCTCTATATCATTTTGAGCATAGAGTTCATAAGCTTCTGTTTTTGAAAGCTTTAAAAGGGAAGAGACCAAATCAACAATACGATAAGGGTTATCTGTCTCCGTAATGGTCTTTAATAAATCTGAAGGAATATTGTTATTTACTTTTGAAAGTAACTTTATCTTCTCATTTAAAATATCTACTAGTGCTTGAACTTTCAATACATCGTAAGCCTCTTGTTCAATTGTACGAACCAAAGCACTTTGAAACAGTGTATCCTCTATCTCCATATCTTCTAATGTTCCTACTATCTCTCCCTTAGCCAAACCTTGAAAAAGAATTTTCACTCGACCATCAGGAAGATTTACTTTTCGCATAACAGAACCAATAACACCAATGGTATGAATATTCTCTTCTAACCGAGACCCCTCAAACCCCTCTTTTGTTGTTGTCAATAAAATAAGAGAGTTTTTTTCCATTGCATAACTTACAGCACCTATATCTTCCTTTTTAGTTAAAAATATAGGGCTAATCATAAATGGATAAAGAAAAATATTGTCTTCTATTACTACTGGTACTTGCGTAGGAAATGGTTCATAATTACTTAACTGCATATACACTAACCTCTCTACTTAGTTAAAAATTCTATCTAAAATTCCAACTTTTGGAGCTTTTATATCGGCTACATTAAGTGGGGATTTTGCATTTTTATCTCTATATATTTTAACTGCTTTCTCTTTTCCCAAACGAGCATACAGACTGGCGATATTTTCATTAAGCATATACTGTGCCATATTAAGACGAACTTTTATAGTTTGAACCACAGGAAGATAAGATGACTTAGGATAACTTTTAACAAAAGTATCTACCTCTTTTAAGGTATCCATCATCAGTTTTTGGTCTTTATTAATGTCTTTAATTCCTAAAAATGCCGCTTTTATTTTTAAAAATTTTGCCTGTTCTACTCTCTCTCCTGAAGCGTATTTTTTCAAGTACTCATCAAGATAGTAATCAGCCATAATATAAGCATGGTCTTCCATATGGGCTTGTGCCAACTCCATAGTAGCCTCAGAAAGAAGAGGTGAACGCATATGCTCACTACGAAGTGATATATAATAATTATCTGCTTTATCTAAGTTCGATGATGCAACCTCTTTAACAATAGCTTGATACCAATAGAGTGCTGGTTTATCGTACTCTTTTACTGCATCTTTAGAGCTACATCCTAAAAGAAGTATTGCAAACGCTACGACAGTAACTGTTTGCTTAATATTTATTAAAAATTTCATCGTTAACCTTGTATCTATTTTATAAAGTAGATAATACCCCAAACTCTATTATATTTTGCTATAATCGCCTAAAATCACCTATTAAGGATTTAACTTGACATTAACTATTATAGGACCTGGTTCCATGGCAATAGCAATAGCACATGGCTTAAATAATCAAAATGGAAAATACACTTTAGAGTTTGTAGCACGAGATATTTCTAAATCAGAAGCTATAAAAGAGGCGTTCAACGCCAATGTTTATGCTTTAGAAGGTTTTAATATATCAAATAAAAATATTTTACTTGCAGTTAAACCTTATGCTCTATCTTCTGTGTCACATCAAATAACAGGAGAAGCAAACAGCGTTTACTCTGTTTTAGCAGGTACTACATTGGAAGCACTAAAAGAGAATATTCCTGCAAAAAATCATATACGAATCATGCCAAATGTTGCTGCCAAATTTGCAGCTTCTACCTCGGTTATTACAGGTGATATGGCTAAAAAAGAAGAAGCTATAGAGATATTTTCTGCCATTGGCGATACCTTTTGGGTTGACAGTGAAAAAGAAGTAGACATTGCCACAGCCATAGCAGGTTCTGGACCTGCTCTTCTTACACTAGTAGCCGAAGCGATGATGGATGGTTTGGTAAAAGAGGGAATGAAACGACCAGATGCCATAGGCATAACAAACTCACTATTTAAAGGCTTTGCACCACTTATTGCTTCTAAGCACCCTGCCCTTATAAAAGACGCTGTCATGAGTCCAGGAGGAACCACGGCTGCTGCTTATGCTGCTCTTGAAGAGGGAGCTGTTAGAAGCTCTTTTATCAAAGCTGTTGGGGAGGCTTTTAAGATTACGCAGAAGTAACACCACAACTACTTTTCTTAAAAAATTATTAATTTAATTATTTATATTTAATTTTAATTAAAATATAAATATGATAAAATATATAAATTAATTTTCTTATTTAAGAAAGGTACAAAATGCACTCTATTTTCAAAAAACTTCTATTTTTATGGACACTCTTCTTCTCAAGCTTCTTGTTTGCTGATGCAGGAGTGAAAATTCATATCTCCGATGCTACAGCAAATGAAGCTGATGGTACAATGACTTTTACTATTAGCTTATCTCAAGCTCCTATTCTACCTGTTACTATTGACTATAAAACCATTGACAGTTCAGCTACAGCAGGTAGTGACTTTACGGCTGAAGATGACTATCTAATTTTTGGACTAGGGGTATCATCTCGAACTTTTACAGTACAAATACTAGATGATAACAAACATGAATCTACTGAACATTTTTATGTACATGCAAGTAGCACTACTAAAGGGTATAGCAGTGACTATGATGGAACAGGTACCATCACCGATGACGATGTAGACAATTCACTTAAAGTTGGAGTCAGTTGTGATGATGTGGATGAAGGAAATATTTCAGAAAGTAACAATATAGAGTGTACTATTTCATTAAATAGAGCTCTATTGTCAACGGAGTCTGATGTAGACATTCATTATGAGTCAGCAGATGGAGATGATGACCCCTCGGCAAAAGAAAATGAAGATTATAACCCAATTAGTGGTGATGTCACTTTTCATCAAGGGGAAACTCAAAAAACTGTATATATTCCAACCATTGGAGATAATGATATAGAAGATGATGAGAGTGTAGACCTTATTATTTCAGGAAGTTCCTATATTACTGACTCCACAGGTACTGGTTGGATTATTAATGATGATGGCTCTTTCCCTAAAATATCCTTTGAAGAAAGTACACTCTCTATTATTGAAGGAAATAGTAGCCAAACATTTTTAGAAGCCAATATTACTTTTGACAAACCTATTTTAGCTGGTTCTTCATTTACTTATGGGACATGGAATGACACAGCTGAAGACCAATGGGGAGACAACGACTATATCTATACAGAAAATGATGTTAATCTTACAGGTGGAGAAACCTATTTTACCATAAAAGTTCCTATTAATGGGGATACTAAAATCGAAGATGATGAAGTTTTCCATATTGGTTTTTGGAACCTTAATAACTTAAGCTGGGGTGGAACAAATGAGCAAGTCGACATAACCATTATTAATGATGATGGCTCTTTCCCTACCATGTCTGTTGACCAAGACACCTTTAGTATTGAAGAGGGAAATAGTAGTCAAACAACTTTAAACTTTACCTTTACTCTTAGTAAATCTGCTCTTGCAAATTCATCTTTTGAATACTATACACAACACATAAATACCGATGGAGATGATTATGTAGAAATTAACAATAGTACATATATCTTTAATGGTGGCGAGACCAATATTACAATTCCTGTAACCATTAATGGAGATACAAAAGTAGAAGGTAATGAAAAATTTAATCTCTATATTATGAACGAGCATAATTTAAGTATTTCAGGAGTACAAGACCCTATAGGGATTATTGTTAATGATGATATTGAAAAGAGACCTTTTAAATGTGAAGAGCGTTCTTACCTCTTTACATCTAACCAAACAGCAAAGTACTCTGATGTTTACTTCCTTAACCTTGGAACAGGAGAAGCTCATAAAGAGAAGCGATTTGGAACTTCACATATTAACGCTACAGGGTATAATGTTAAAGATAATTATATTTATGGTTTTGAGTATGGTAACGACAACTCTTCTGACCCTGCAAATAGCTACTACATAGTGCAAATAGACAACGAATTCAATAGAAAACGTATAGATATTGCAGGACTACCTAAAACCAGATTTTATCTAGGAGATGTCTCAATGGATGGTATATTCTATCTTGCTAATAGACATCAACCAATCTCCTCAGATAATACCCTACAAGAGATACAAAGAGTTGATTTAAACAGCAGTACTCTGCTCTCAAAAATCACACTACAATATGATGCAAATACAGCAAAAATACGTACCTCTGACTTTGCCTTTAACCCAAAAGACAACAAACTCTATATGGTAAATGCAGATAACAATCAACTGATAAGAGTTGACCCAATTTCAGGGGCAGTTAAAGAGCTTGGTTACGTAGGGAATATAGGTGATACTTACAGTGTTATTAGCTTCTTTGATGTCGATGGAAACTTCTACTTTTACACGTCAGGAACAGAGAAAATATATAAAATAGATATCTCTAACCCATCATCTGTAGATGCAACTGCAACAGAGTTTAACGATATGACAGGAATTATAAACTCAGGAGATGGAGCAAGATGTGCCAATGCACCAGTAACTCCACCAATAAGTGATGATGAACCACTTGTATGTGACGAGACCATGTACCTCTCAAGTTCCATAAAAAGAGGAACAGGTGAAACAGGGAAAATGTGGTTACATAAAATTAATACACAAAAAAACCCTTTTGAATTTGATGTTGTAGAGGATAAGGGTGATACAAAACTCTATAACGCCCTTGCCTATTCTGACTCAGGTGATGCAAACATAACAGACTTTATTTTTGGACTTTACCATGATGAACTTCTACGAATAGGAAAAAATGGAAAAGCCATCAGTTTGGGTAAAATTTCTGCTCTCTCTGCTCTTCTTAGCAATAGACAGTTCTATGCAGGTGCTATTTATAATGGCTACTACTACATCTCTGGTCCAGGGGTTGCCTATGATAAAATTTTTAAAATCAAACTCTCTGACAAAACGGTTACAGAGATTAAATTAGACAAAGCCATTTCACTTTTAGACTTCTCTTTTACCCCTGATGGTAAATACCTACATGGTATTATAGATGGAGGAGAACTTGTTAAAATAGATATAGCAACAGGTGTAGTGACCCAAATAGGTTCTGCCCATACTGGCTACCAATTTGACTCCACTTTTTCAGACAAAAATGGTCGTTTCTTTGCCAATGATAGCCAAGGGAATGGTTTCTTTGAGTTTAATTTAAATACAGGAGATAAGCTATTTTTATCTGCTTCACAAAAAGCTGATTTTAATGATGGTACCAACTGTCTAAAAGCTGCACTGGTCTTTACAGATTATGGGGATGCACCTCAAACTTATGGAACACCTAGACACAACATTGCAAATGGTATTTTTATGGGGTCAGAGGTTGACCATGATGTTGCTCCTTATTATAGTGTAGGTGCCAATGGTGATGATATTAATGGTACAGATGATGAAGATGGAGTTACACTTATAGATGGAACAGATATTAATGGTAGCTACTTCAAAATAGATACGATACAAGAGCTTAATATCAGTGTTTCTAAAGATGGATACCTAAATGCATGGTTAGATTACAATGTTAACGGGACATTTGATGCTGGAGAGAAAATCATAACAGCCAAATCTTTATCGGCTGGGGAACATACCATCAGTTTTAACATTCCAAAAACTGTCGTAACCAACAAAATGACTTACATACGTTTTAGATTTTCATCAACTGCTAATCTTGATGCCACCCAAAATGCAACCGATGGTGAAGTAGAAGACTATGCTGTCTATTTTAAAACCAAGGTAAAAGGAACCCTTGGAACCTTTAATGTTGAGAGAGTAGGAAGTGATAACTTACCGATTAACTCAGATGAAAGAAACGCTTGGTATACCCAAATTGTAGGTAAAGACTTTGACTACCATGTAGTCTTTTATGATAAAAACATGACAAAAGAGCTAAACCTTACCAATGTGCCTATTAAAGTTGAGCTAATCGACCAAGATAAAAATATGAGTATTGCTGCTCCACACTATGACTACTTTTCTAAATTAAGTACTCATCCGAGTAGAGTTTTAGTAACCAAACCTATCTATGATAAAGATTTAAAAGATACCTTTGCCAGTAAAAACGCACGTTTTAGAGTACAATATCCTACTTTTAGTGATGGTAGTGTAAAACCTTATATTTGTAATGCAAATGTAACAGCTAAAGAGTGTTTTGACCAAGCACTGGCATCCAATACCAATGGAGCTACTATTCCTAAATATACTTATGCAAGAGACAACTTTGCCATTAGACCTGATATGATTTATGTAAACATTACAGACCATAATCAAAGCCGTTTAAATAGTAAAAAAGACTCTAGCATCTCCCTAGCTGCAGGATATAAATATAACTTAACCGTTACAGCAACTCAATATTTAGAAGATAGCCCAGCCAAAGGCTATACAAAAGAGGCTAACAGTTCAATAGATTTAAACAGTACTGGGTTAACCTGTAACGACACATCGGCTATTTCTGAAAATATCAATTTTACAAATGGTCTCTTTCAAGACCCTACTTTTGCTCATCACAATGTAGGAAAGTATCTTTTAAAAATAGAAGATGATACAAGTTGGACAGAAGTTGACCAAAATGGTAGCGTAAAAGGGTGTATAGAAGGTAGTGGAACAAATGATGACAATATAACAGGAGAAGATGGAAAAATAGGTTGTAATACTATAATGGCTATTAACAACCCTATAGAGCTAAACTTTCAACCAGACCACTTTGCAGTCAACTTAAACATGCTAAATCTACCAAGTTCTGGACATCCTGACTTTATCTATATGATGAATCTAAATGCAAACAATGATAATGTAGCCATTGCATTTAATGGAACCATCGAAGCTAAAAATGTAGACAATAATGCAACCTCTAACTTTACAGCAGGATGTGTTGCAACCAATCTTCTTTTAGATTTAAATGCTACAACTGTTTCTGATGAAGGAACAAATCATGATATACATACTGCAGATAACATCACTCCTGTTAACTTTTCAAGAGTCATTAGATTTAATGGGGAGACAAACAGAGCTAATTTTGATGTTAACAACACGCTTAGAAGAATTAACACTATTTTGCCTATCTCTTCTAATAGATTTTTAAATGACAGAAATGGAAGCATGAGCCTAGACATGAGATACAATCTTAACAAGACTATTAGCCAACCTATCAACCCAGTTGAAGTAAGATTTCATAGCATAAATGTTAACTCAAGCGATGCCAATTCATCTGCACATCAAATAGACAACCATACTCCTAGTGGAACTAGAGCATTTCTAAACAATAGAAGAAACTTCTATTTTGCTAGAGTGGTATCTGACTTAAACAACTACCCAAGAGTCAACATGCATGTATCACCTATGGTAAGAACCCCTTTAAATGTAGATATCTATTGTGGTACAACCATATTAAACTACTGTAGAGACAGAAATGTTCTTAACCATACCAGCCTATCAGGTACAACTAGAGAACAAAATGGATGGTACTTATCAACGGACCATAATGGTTCAGTAGATGGAAAGGTAACAGCACTTACGCCTGACTTTACTACCATCACGCTTACACCAAATCCAACAAAAGCAAATAATAATGATGACATAACGCTTAATCATGGACATAATGGTACGCCAAATGGAACATTTAACAACTGTACTAATCCTACAATTACGGTTACTATTTCCACTGACCCTGTTTTGGCATTTAACCCATCTAATTATAAATTACATTGTACAGATGTTAATGCTTCTCAATGGACAGGTATAGGGAAAAGTGGTAATATTTTAGAAATTACACCTAAAGTAGATAAAAGTGGAAAAATGGATTGGTAAACTTAATTTTTATTTAATAGGTTAAACATTAATTTACTCTCTTTTTGTTAAAATATTAAAATTATTTTAACAAAAAGGTTTAATATTGAAATACATATTAAAATTAATATTTATATTCTTAATTACTATGTCCTCGCTTAATGCAGATATTACATTAACAGGAACCATAAGAGATTTCTATGACTATAAGCAGGACAATAGCAAAAACCCTGATTTTGAGAACGCTGAAAGAGTACCAAGTGGAAATAATGGTCAATATGCTGTTACAGGATTGGTTAAGAGTATATTGATAAATGGAAAACCAACCCTAGAGAGTAATGGTATAGGCGTAATAGAAGGTACAAATGAAGTTATACACTCTATAACTGATAATGATAGTTTTTCCCAATGGTACAGAGATGTTGATGGTATTAACCAATCTAAACAACATGCTATTACTTTAACAAAAAATGGTAATATTTATAGCTATGAAAATCATGCTTTTTTCCCAATTGATAACGATTTAATTGGTAATGAGGGTGGTATGCTTGGCATAAAATACAACAATCATGACCATAACTACCATTTTACCTATGAGATTCATTCTAACTTTACCTACCAAGGTGGTGAAACTTTTGAATTTTCAGGAGATGATGATGTTTGGGTTTTTATTAATGGTAAACTGGTAATCGACATTGGTGGTATTCATAGTAGTGTTACTAAAAGTGTAAATTTAGATACACTTGGATTAACTCAAGGTCAAACCTATGATTTTGACTTTTTCTTTGCAGAGAGACATATTACTGGGTCTAACTTTAAGATTACTACCTCAATCGAATTAGAACAAAAAGATTTTGGAGATGCTCCAACTGATTACCCTCATGTTAGCCATAAAATCTCTTCAAATTTATATTTAGGAGATGCAAAGCCAGATAGTGAAACAGAGCAACAATCATCAGCTGATGCTTCAGGTGATGGAGCAGATGACAATGATGGTATTCAAAATTTACCACCTTTAACAGTAGGTGACACCTCTTATACTGTGCCTGTTAAAGTTTTTAACAATACAGGGCAAGATGCTTACATTACAGCATGGATTGACTTCAACCAGAGCAATGTATTTGACGAACGAGAATCTTTAAATACGGCAGAGTTTATTGTGCACTCTTCACCCAATACACAAACAGTCGATCTTACATGGGACGATACAACATGGACAAATTATATTAAAAATGCTAAAGCTGGAAAAACTTTTATGCGTATTAGGCTTAGTACTTCAAAAATTTTAAGATGTGATAGTGAACATTATTCTACTCACCCAGAGTGGGGAGATTATCAAGACAACTATCTTGTCTCTCCTGATGGAGAAGTTGAAGATTATGAGATTACCATTAACGAAAAAAGCTTAGAAAAGTTTACTTGTGACAATAATGGTCATATTTTTTCATCATTAACAAGTGATTACTATACAAATGCATATGATGTAAATTTGGAAAATAAAAGTGTTAGCTATGTACAAAAATTTGCTACACGCCATATTAATTCAGCAGGATACAATGTTAAGGATAACTATATTTATGGTATAGGATATAAAAACAATAATAACAAAACTGATAATAGTCTGATTCAACTTATCAAAGTTGGTAAAGATTATAATACTACAGCATTTACCATTCAGGGGCTTCCTCAAGGAAACACAGAGTATGCTTTTGGAGATGTTAACTTTAATAATGAACTCTACGTTTCTACTATCACTGATGAAAATGGTACATATGATTACCTACAACGTCTTTATGTTATTAATTTGAACAACAAAGAGCTAAACAGAACCATTGAGCTTCAATATCCAGAAGGAGTAGATGTCATCAAATCAGCTGATTATGGATTTAACCCTATTGATAATATGCTCTATACAGTTGATGCAAATAGCAACAGACTTATGAGAATTAATCCTAACTCAGGAGAGGTTACTAGACTTGGTGATATTGGTAATAATATTAATAAATCGTATAGTGTTATCTCTTTCTTTGACCTTAATGGAAATTACTTCTTTACAAATGGTGATAATACTAAAATTTATACTATTGATGTTTCAAAACCTAATAGTAGCACTCTTTTAAAGAGTGCACCTGCAACTTTATATCAAGACAACCTATCCCTTCCTTCTTCTGGAGATGGTGCTAAATGTGCTTATTCTTACGTACCTCACACAACACAAGGAACCCTTGGAAGCTTTAATGTTGAGAGAGTAGGAAGTCATAACTTACCGATTAACTCAGAGGAAAGAAACGCTTGGTATACCCAAATTGCAGGTAAAGACTTTGACTACCATGTGGTCTTTTATGATAAAAATATGACAAAAGAGCTAAACCTTACTAATGTGCCTATTAAAGTAGAGCTAATCGACCAAGATAAAAATATAAGCATCGCTGCTCCACACTATGACTACTTCTCTGCATCAAGCCTTTATAAAAGTAGAGTTTTAGTAACAAAGCCTGTTTATAATGATGATTTAAAAGATACTTTTGCAAGTAAAAACGCACGTTTTAGAGTAGAGTACCCTACTTTTAGTGATGGCAGTGTAAAACCTTATATTTGTAATGCAAATGTAACAGCCAAAGAGTGTTTTAACCAAGCACTGGCATCCAATACCAATGGAGCTACTATTCCTAAATATACTTATGCAAGAGACAACTTTGCCATTAGACCTGATATGATTTATGTAAACATTACAGACCATAATCAAAGCCGTTTAAATAGTAAAAAAGACTCTAGCATCTCCCTAGCTGCAGGATATAAATATAACTTAACCGTTACAGCAACTCAATATTTAGAAGATAGCCCAGCCAAAGGCTATACAAAAGAGGCTAACAGTTCAATAGATTTAAACAGTACTGGGTTAACCTGTAACGACACATCGGCTATTTCTGAAAATATCAATTTTACAAATGGTCTCTTTCAAGACCCTACTTTTGCTCATCACAATGTAGGAAAGTATCTTTTAAAAATAGAAGATGATACAAGTTGGACAGAAGTTGACCAAAATGGTAGCGTAAAAGGGTGTATAGAAGGTAGTGGAACAAATGATGACAATATAACAGGAGAAGATGGAAAAATAGGTTGTAATACTATAATGGCTATTAACAACCCTATAGAGCTAAACTTTCAACCAGACCACTTTGCAGTCAACTTAAACATGCTAAATCTACCAAGTTCTGGACATCCTGACTTTATCTATATGATGAATCTAAATGCAAACAATGATAATGTAGCCATTGCATTTAATGGAACCATCGAAGCTAAAAATGTAGACAATAATGCAACCTCTAACTTTACAGCAGGATGTGTTGCAACCAATCTTCTTTTAGATTTAAATGCTACAACTGTTTCTGATGAAGGAACAAATCATGATATACATACTGCAGATAACATCACTCCTGTTAACTTTTCAAGAGTCATTAGATTTAATGGGGAGACAAACAGAGCTAATTTTGATGTTAACAACACGCTTAGAAGAATTAACACTATTTTGCCTATCTCTTCTAATAGATTTTTAAATGACAGAAATGGAAGCATGAGCCTAGACATGAGATACAATCTTAACAAGACTATTAGCCAACCTATCAACCCAGTTGAAGTAAGATTTCATAGCATAAATGTTAACTCAAGCGATGCCAATTCATCTGCACATCAAATAGACAACCATACTCCTAGTGGAACTAGAGCATTTCTAAACAATAGAAGAAACTTCTATTTTGCTAGAGTGGTATCTGACTTAAACAACTACCCAAGAGTCAACATGCATGTATCACCTATGGTAAGAACCCCTTTAAATGTAGATATCTATTGTGGTACAACCATATTAAACTACTGTAGAGACAGAAATGTTCTTAACCATACCAGCCTATCGGGTACAACTAGAAAACAAAATGGATGGTACTTATCAACGGACCATAATGGTTCAGTAGATGGAAATGTAACAGCACTTACGCCTGACTTTACTACCATCACGCTTACACCAAACCCAACACCTACAAAAGTAGATAGTGATGATATAACACTTAATCATGGACATACTGGTACGCCAAATGGAACATTTAACAACTGTACTAACCCTACAATTACTGTTACTATTTCCACTGACCCTGTTTTGGCATTTAACCCATCTAATTATAAATTACATTGTACAGATGTTAATGCTTCTCAACTGACAGGTATCGGAAAATCAGGTAATATATTAAAAGTAAAACCTAAAGTAAATAAGAGTGGGAAAATGGATTGGTAACTTAAATTTATATTAATAATAAAATTAAGTTACTTTAATAAAAAATTTAATGAAATTGTAAACAAAAATAGTAATATAAAAATCATTAACTCAACTATTTATGAATTAAATAAACTTTTAACCTAACAAATCCTCGGCAACAACTCCCCAGTAGGCAAGTCTAAAAACCTCTTAGTCCCCCAAGAACTCTTTAAAATCACTCTCCCCTC
Organism: Campylobacteraceae bacterium; assembly: GCA_027068975.1. GTDB lineage: Bacteria > Campylobacterota > Campylobacteria > Campylobacterales > Sulfurovaceae > UBA1140. The sequence goes on from JALXFN010000065.1 coordinate 16,005, forward strand.
ATACTCCCTACTTACCGTGGCAATCACAGCCGAACTCTTATGAGTACGTTGTAGTACCTCTAAAGCTCTTGCTTCATCTTCCTTAGCTACAGCTAAAAGATACGTTCCCTCATTGGCAAGGTCAACAGCTTCAAAGCCCAACATCTCACAAATACCTCGAACCTCCTCTTGCACAGGAATAGCCTCTTCTTCTACCTCAACACAGACATTAGAGGCTTTTGCCCACTCATTGAGAACGGCACTTACTCCACCTCTTGTGGCATCACGCAGGGCTATAATATCTATTTGTGCATCTATAAGAGCTTGGATTTGTGGGTACAAAGAGGCACAATCAGTCTCAAGATTGCTCTCTAGTTCTATCCCTTCTCGTGCAGAGAAGATGGTTGCTCCATGACTTCCAATGTCACGACTTACTAAAATGGTCATACCCTCTTTTAGAGCAGAAGCAGAAATACCACTCTGTCTAACCTCTCCTATACCTGTGGTATTGATAAAGAGTTTGTCTACTGCTCCTTTTGGTACAACTTTGGTATCGCCACTTACAACCACTGCTCCATTTACCTCTAACTCTTTTTTCATAGAGCGAACAATTTTTTCTAGCTCTCGTGTGGGAAACCCCTCTTCTATAATGACCGAACAGGTTAAATACTTAGGTTTTGCTCCCATCATAGTAAGGTCATTACACGTACCACAAACAGCAAGTTTACCGATATCTCCACCATTAAAAAAGAGAGGACTTACAGTAAAGCTGTCGGTACTCATAACCAATTTTCCATCTTCTATAAGGGCTGAATCTTCACTCTTTTCTAAGATGTCGTTTTTGAAGTGTTTGTAGAAAATCTTTGTAATAAGCTCGTTGTTCTCTTCGCCACCATTTCCGTGGGCTAGGGTTACTGTTTTTGTCATTATTATTCCTATGTGTTATTGGCACTTTTCTACTTTGAGTAGTATATCAAAATTTTTAAAGAGAGATAGGCTTAGAGATAAAGTTATAAAGAGCCTCATCAAGTGATACAAAAGATGGTATCTTTAAAACTCTCTCTTTCTCTACACTCTTATCTAAATTGGCAATATTTAAAAATACTTTCCACCCTGATGGAACTTTGATCATACTCAAATATCCATCAGATTTTTTGGTGGCTATCTCTTCGGCTCGTTTGAGTAAAACTTCAATATCTTTCTCTCTTTTTACAAGCTTTTTACCTGATGAAATATAAAGCTTTTCTTTGACCATTTTTAATAAAAAGTCATTGAGATTTCTAAATTTTACTCGTTTTTTTAAATTTTCAAAGCCCACCTCTTGTGATAAAATAACCGTCAATTGCTGAATAAAAGAGTCTGTAAAAATATCAACTCCCTCAAAATCTAAAGCGATTACCTCATCACTCTTCTCTATCTCTTCTAATATCTGTTTCTTTACTTTTATACCTACTTGATGGCTATTGAGTGGTATAAAATTTTTCATTTGTATAGTTTTCATCTTCTGCTTCTTCTTATGATTTTTGGAAGATTCCTTATCCTCTCTATAAAGTTATATTCACTTTTCAAAATATCTTTCATTGTCAAATCACCTTTCGACAAATCAATCCCATCAACAATAAACCTAGTTTTACCATCTCCAAACCAATTATCACTATGAGATTTATTTTGAATAAAATCGCCTTCCATTGGATACAAAAGCCCACCTGCAATAACTTCTAAATCATCTTGTTTGTCATAATAAGTCATATAGGTATTAATCTGAAAAAAATCATTTCTATCTAAATCTCCAGCACCATAATTATTTCTTTCTCCAAATTTCATTCGTTTATATTTCGCATCAAAAACCATTACTTTATTGCCTTTTTTCATAACAATATCTGGATACATATTTCTTCTAAAAAAATTATTTTGATAAACATCTAATTGCTCTTCATGTATTACTTCCCAATCAGGTATTTTTAATCGTAGTAACTTTACCAAATATATCTCAAACAACTCTGCAACATTAACTAAAAAACCAAAAGTCTCTTTGTTTCCATCTTTTTTCTCTTCAAGGTTATTGGCATCAATAATTAACTTAGCATACTCAAGCACTTTCTTATAAGGTGTAAAGATAGGATTTTGAAGTGCTTTACTTTTTAGAGCTTTTGATATGGTTTGATTTGATACGTATCTACTGCTTCTATGTTGTTTTAAATGTGTTTTAATATGCGATATATTTTTTGTATCAAATTTATTTTTTTCTATGATAGTTATAGCTTTATAAAGCACATCAATAATCTCTTGTATCTCTTTTTGTTCTCTTGAAGTAGATGAAATTTTACCTTTAAAGGGTATGTCATATTTTATAAATCTATTTATGTCTATCTTGCCTTTTACTTTCATTTCATGATGATTGACGTTTACATAAGATTTTGGAAGACCTAATAAGAATGCTTTTTCAAGCTTTTGTATAAACATATAGTAGATGATAAATTTAGAGTAGTCTAAATCTTTCTTACTCTCTTTACCTAAGACACTAACATCATCTAAAAATATATCGTTAGCGAAGTTGAGCATTCGTGTTAAAAATATATCTGAAAATCTTGATTTTATATTTATCTCTACATCATTATAAATGAATTTACCTACAAAATTTCCAACAGCTACATTGTAAAGTTGTCCATCATTATTTTTATAACTCTGTAAAGAGATAACAATATCGTCATCTCTTTTATCTCTATTTTTATCAATAACAAGATTGTTTTTATTTTTTTTATAATCTTTGAAAGTGATGTTTAGATTATCTTTTATATCACTTTGAGCTGAATATTTAAAA
>JALXFN010000066.1 GCA_027068975.1 Campylobacteraceae bacterium
TTAGCTTTTAAAGCTTTTTGATAGTAGCTATCTACTTTATCAAAATTATTATTTAATTCAAACAATAGTGCCAAGTAAAAATAACTCTGAGACTGAACTTCCTTAACTTCTAATGACTCTTCTTTTATAACTTTTGTAGAGAGTTTCAGTGAATTATTTATATAACGTTGCACTTTTTGAATCTCATTTTTATCACCTTTTAGAAACAACATCTTAGCAAAACTGTTCCAAACTTTTGCCATTTCAATATTATAAGCTGTTGACTTATTATGAGATAGTTGGTCATAATCCATTAATATAGATTTATAATTCTTCTCTGCCTCTGCAAATTTCTTCATTTTAACCAAATAAACTGTTTTATCTAGTTTTACTTTTAACTCCATTGGTTTATATTTGTAGTAATTTTTTTCAATTAAGTCGCTATATCTATTTAAAGAGAGCAAATAATACTTCTCTGCTTTCTTAAATGTTTTCATTTTAGAGTATAGCGTTCCAAGCTCTTTAAAAAGTTCTGCTTTATCAGATAGGCTCTGCTCATTTTCTAAAGGTTTTAATAAACTCAATATCTCTAAAAGATTTTTTTCACTTTTTGTAAATGCTCCTATACTATTATATTTATTAACCAAATCATAAGTAGCAGTTAAATAGTCTCTATCTAAACTATTTTTATCTTTTCTCTTGACTCGCTTATAGATATCCGTTGCTTCTTTATTAAAAGAAATTGCTTTATCTCTGTTATTTAGATAATTAAAATAGAAGTTTCCTATATGATGTAGCTCTTTTGCTAACTTCTTTTCATATTTTTTAGAATTCTTTTTAGATAACTTTCTTAATTTTTGAATATCATTCAGATAAATATCTTCTATCTCCTTTAGGAGTTTTATTTTTTCTTTACCCTCTTTATACCAACTCAACTGCTCTAAAACAAATGCTTCTTTATTGGAAATATCCACAGAGTTTTTCTTAGATAGTTTTTTATAAATATCTAACGATAATAAATAGTTCTCTTTTGCTTTTTCTGACTCATTTCTATCTAATGCAATAAATGCCTTTTGAATTAAAAGATATGCTTTGTCATTGTTCGTTAAGTTATAATCTTTTAATGCTTTAGAGTAACATTTTTCTGCTAACTCTTTATGATTTTCTTCCATAAAGGCTTTAGCATACCCATCTAACTCTTTAACATTAATATTTAAACTACTATTATTTTTATCTTCTAAAAATGAATCAAACTCTTTGCTCTCTTTTAGAAGTGAAACCAACTCTTCTCTGGATGACTGATTAGAAACTATTTTGTTTAACTCTTTATGATTGGTGGCTATAAAATCTTTAGAGATTTTATGTAACTCTTCTACCTCTGTACTGTTGCTCTCTTTTAGAACAAATTCAATTCCACTTTTACCTTTAAAATTTTTTACAAGTGCTTCTGTACTATATTTTGCTTTTTCCTCTTCCGATACACTCATAGATATAATATCTGTTGTAATTGCCATTGCTTTTTTAATACCATCAAATTGAGACTCTTCTACAAATACCTCTTTTAAAGCTAAAAGTTTTTTAGCATCTATTTCAACTTTTTCTATGACAACCTCATTATGAAGCTCTTTATCATAGTTTTTTTCACCTGTTACTATCAAAGGATTCGTGTTTTTTTGGTACCACTCAAAACCAGCATAAGCAGAAACTCCTAAAGCTGAAGAAAGTGCTATAAAAACATAACTGTTTCTAACAAAGTTACTCTTTTTTTTCTCTATAACTTTTGTTAAAAACAAAATATTATCATCATAAAAAGAATCTTTCAATACCTTTTTTGCTTGTTCTAGTGACTCTTTATCTTTATGATTTAAAATAATTACTATTTTACTTTTAGAAATCTTTGATTCAATATGAAATCCAAAAAGATTTTCTTTCTTTAAAACTTTCATCATGTCCCAAACAGATTGATTCATCTGTAATGTTACTTGATGAATATTTGAACCATATTGAACCCCTCCATTAGTATTTATATCGGTAGCTGTGTAGGTATTTTTCTTTTTTTTTAATAAAAACACTAAGGTTTCCTTTATTTTTTTATATTAGTTAAATAAATCAGTAATATTATATTAAAATATTATTAAATATAATATTTATATTTAGTAAAACATTCATAGAATTAGTAATTCTTCTATTTGTTTAGTTGCTTTTGAGATGGGATTTTTAGAATGGTATATTACTTAAAAGTGAAATATTTAACTTTTTTTAAACATAACCTCATCCTCTCGTAACTATTTTTTCATCAAAGAAAAAAAAAATATATAGTACGTTATAAAATTTTCTTCTATACTTGGGGAAAAGGATTAGCTTCATTAGAGCTAATGTTTATAGATATTATAAGTTTTTTTGTGAAAGAAGCATCCCATTCAATACCTAAAAAACCCTCTTAAAAACCCACATCCCCAATAGTGTAGCCCCTAAAGAAAATACAACATTTAGAACTACATTAGAAAAAGCCTTAGCATACAATTCATTCTGTAGTAATAAAATAGTATCTAGGGAAAAAGTAGAAAAGGTAGTTAAAGCACCCAGTAATCCCGTTATAAAAAGTGCCTTTTGTGTAGGTGAAAGGTTAATATGTTGAAAGTATAAAAAGAGAAAGCCTATAATGAAACTTCCTAAAATATTAACAGAGAGTGTCCCAAAAGGAAAGGTGGTAGCCGTGGCTTTCTGTACCCAGCCAGAGATGCTAAACCGTAAAATAGCACCGATGAAACCACCGATGCCAATAGAAAAAAGTAGAGCTATATTCATTAGTTTTTAAACTGCCAATCATCAACAGGTTTTTTAATAGGCGTAATCTCTGATGTTTTTTGACCTATCAATATGTTTAAAATATTTAACTCTTGATTTAGTGACTCATCACCTATTTTGTCCATTTCAGACTTGTATATTTTTCTGAAAGTTTGAAAAAGCTTTTTATAACCTGCACTTACTTTAAGCTTACATGACTTTTTCTCCCATGTAGGCACAACAGGGTAAAGAGGGTGCTTAGGAGGGTAAATAGTACATCTTTTCATAATAGCAGGTGTAGGCTCCATCATCCATTTAACATCGTCGTTACATCCAGCTCTTGTATCTATTAACCAGTTTTTCATAATAGTCACATAGTCACTTACTAAGATGGCCTTCTCTATACCACTGTTATCATAATAATATGTTCCATTACTTTTAAACTTAACATTTTGGGTATTGGCAAATGATTTGCCATTTACATCTTTATATTTGACATCAAGTTTAATATTCTCTTTACCTCTACCAATTTTTTTAAGCTTAAGTAGAATAATTCCACCTTTAGTAGCTGTTCCATCATTTTTAGATGGGAAGAGCGTATTTACTTTCATTATCTGACCAGTTGCCATGTCTGCATCTGGTGAACCATAGACACCTTCTATACTGTAGTTTGATGATGTTAACTTTAGCTCTAAATCATATACCAATGGAGTAACCATATACTCAAACTCTTCATCTAAAAGTTTAGCAAACTCTTTTGAAGAGTGAACAGAGAAGTAGTTTGCACCTTTTGTTTTAGATACATACTCAACTAGGTCATTGTTAAAGTCAACACCTACACCTACAAACGTAGTATGTATGTTTCTTTCACTTGCATTTTTAGCCAAACCAAAAAGTTTGTTTTTACTAAGCTCACCTGTGTTTGGCATGGCATCGGTTAAAAAGATAATTCTATTTTCATAAAGGGAATCAGAAGTATTAACACCTTCAAAAAGTTTTAACCCCTCGTTATAACCAGCACTCCAGTTTGTACCACCACGCTCTGTTAAGGCTAATATATGGTCTCGTATAGATTTTTTGTCTGAATTACCAACCAAGTTTAAAGGTTTTGCTCTGTATGCACCGTGGTCAAAAAGTGCAATTCCTAATCGGTCATCATCTTTTAAGTGTGAAAGCATAGCCACAATAGACTCTGTAGCTATTTGCATTTTCTTTTTATGTTTGTCTGACTTATCATTGTTCACTCTGTTTCCCATATTGTCATAGTGATAAGCATCAAAACTTGACCCCATAGAACCAGAGATATCAAGAACAACCACCAAGTTTAATTTTTTACGTTTAAAGTTACCCTCTTCTATTCCAGAGTTTAAACCTACCGATAAAAAGAACTCATCTTCATCTGAAAAGCTGTTAAGACGTTTTGCTGATGAATAGCTAGGACAAAATAGCTCTTTACAGGTATCACCATTTAAACCTGTGTCAAAATAGTGGTTGTAAAACTGCCCCTCATAAGTAATAGAGTCTAGCTTTGGCAAATACCCTTTGTCAATGTTTGCTTTAAAGTTGTTGGTGTCTTTTGCACCACCCACTGCTAAACCAACTTTTTTAACAGACCTAAAAGCTTTTGGAGTTGGTGCTGACATTGCGACCACTCCACCTTTGGTATAACCAGCAGTTTGCATGGTTCTTGTAGAGTCTTTTTGCTCTATGGTAGAGTTATACTCCCAATCATCTATGGCATTTTTATCTGCTTTTTTGCTCATTGCAAACAGTGTTACATTGACAATCAATATTAAAAATAGTAGTCGTTTCATCATTAATCCTTTTTCTTAATTATGGTAGTTTAATAGACAAATGTGTAATCATTGTACATATTATAACAAATTATGTGACATTTACGCCATATAATCTTTAGAACGTATGCTCATCTGTTTACTATCTTCATCGAGATAAATATCATAGACATCCATAGCACGTAACAGGGTACTTAGCTTTTTAAAACCGTAGTTTACTGGGGAAAAAGAGGAGTTATTGTTGATATATGCTCCCATATCGGCTAGGTTTGACCAACCAAACTCATCCATGGTTTGGCTTTGGGCATTGTCTAAAAGTTTACGTAACCACTTATCTTTTTTAAAGTCTGATGCTGTTTTTTTCTTCTCTTCTTTTGCAGATACATTACTCTTTTCATGAGCTTCAGTTGTTTTCATGAGATTTTCAGTAAATATGAACTGTGAACAAGCAACCATAAAGGCATTAGGGGTCTTTTTCTCTCCAAAACCAAATACTTTTATACCCTCTTGCTGAACCCTCATAACCACAGGAGTAAAGTCAGAATCACTTGTAGCAAAGGCAAAAGCATCTATCTTTTTTGTATGCAACATATCTATAGCATCTATGGTCATCAAGATATCTGTTGCATTTTTCTGTTTAGAGTAGTCAAACTGCTGAATAGGCTTAATGGCAAACTCTAAAAGCTTAGACTCCCAGTTTTTTAAGTTCTCTTTTGTCCAGTTTCCGTAAGCTAGACGAATGTTAACTATACCAAACTTACTAAGCTCTCCTATGATTCCCTCTATGGCTTTATGTGAGATATTATCACAATCTATAAACAGGGCTATGTGGTCTTCATGTTTCATTATATTACTTCTTTAGGTGCATAATAGGTCATGGTAGAACGCCCAAACTTTTTGCGTTTTACCTGCTCTAATTCACCTATCTTTTGAGGCATCTCAAGCTGAGACATGTGTTCAACTATAACCATCATACATTTTTTAGGGTCTATCTTTTTTATAAGCTCTATGGTTTTATCATAGACATCATCCATACCATCACGTGTGGCAAATGGTGGGTCAAAGTAAAAGTAAGTTTTTTCATCTCGTTTTTCTACCATTGCTAAAACAGTATCAAACTTTTCAAAACTGTCTCCAAACATATGGTGACACTTTGCAGGGTTTAAACGTTTTATATTCTCTTGTAAAACTCTGTAGGCTACCTTGTTATACTCAATAAAATAGCACTGACTAGCCCCACGACTTAAAGCCTCCAACCCAATAGAACCTGAACCAGAAAAGACCTCTACAAAATTTTTATCCATAATCTCAAACTGCAAAGTGTTAAAAAGAGACTCTTTTAAAATCCCTTTTGAAGAGCGTGTTGTAGATATGTTTGGAATTTCAATAACTTTTCCTTTGAAATCCCCTGCTATTATTTTTGTTGTAAAATTTTTAACTTTTGCCATTTATTCTCTCTATTTTTTATTGGACTAATTTTAACATAATTCCTACAGCATCAAATAAAAATCATGCTATTTAAAATAGATACTGTTTAAGATAGTAAAAAATCTCAATATAAAATATATTATTTAATTAAAAAATCTCAAATATATGATATTCTTTAGTATGATGAAATTAAAATTAATACTACTCACCCTACTACTCACCCTCGGCTTGGTTGCAGAAGAAGTAAAAACACCTACTCCTCCTGTACCTTATAACTTTTTAGCAAAAAAAGAGGTCAAAAACTTCATTAATATGATGGTAAAAAAACACCACTTTAAACGCTCATACATGGAAGAGGTTTTAGGTAACGCAATGCTAGACAAGGAGACACTAGCACGTTACACTGGAAAATACAAAGCCAACAGTACCAATGGAACTTGGGAGCGTTATAAAGCTCATGTATTAGATGAACAAACCATGCAACTGGCACATGAATTTAAGAAAAACTACTACTCAACCTTAAAACGTGCAGAAGATGAGTATGGTGTAGATATGGACTATATAGTTGGTTTTATGGGTGTTGAGAGCAAATATGGAACCCATACTGGTGACTATAGAGTTTTAGACTCCTTAGCTACGCTAGGTTTTCATAAAAATCGTATGCACAAGTGGTTTAAAGCAGAGTTAAAAAACCTATTTTTACTTATGAGAGAACAAAACAGAGATATCTACTCTCAATATGGCTCATTTGCAGGAGCTATGGGGGCTGTTCAACAGATGCCTTCTATACAGAGACGTTTTGGAGTAGACTACAATGGAGACGGCATAAAAGACCCTTGGGATTTAGAGGACTCCATAGGAATTATCGCTAAGTTTATGCACAAAAAAGGTTGGAAAAAAGGAGCTGTAGTAGCTGTACCTACCAACTTTTCTGGTAAACGATTTACCAAACTGAAAACCAGCCATAAAAAAAGATACTCTCTAAGCTACTTGGCTAAAAAAGGCATAAAACCTACCGAGCCTTTTAATGAATCAAAAGCTTATTTGCTAAAAAATAGAAATTCTGACCATGATGATATTTGGCTAGGAGGTAAGAACTTTAGAGTCTTAACCAAGTACAATAACTCAACCTCTTATGGTATGGCTATTCATTTAATTGCACAAGAGGTAAAATAATACGCTATAATATAACTAAAAAATAGGGAGCAACAATGACTGGTGCAAAAAAAGAGCTAAGTAGTGAACAGCACACCCTCTATTCAGAAGTTATAGCTGAAAACAAACGTGTAGTAAATAAAGAGAAAAACCTATACGAAGTGACCCCTAAACATAAACGTTATAGGGTCTACATCGGTCGATTTTTTGAACTAAAAAAAGGTCTTCACTCTGTTTTTAATGAACTACGAGAAGCCAAAGAGCATGACTATTTGGAATTTATGATTAACTCTGGTGGGGGTTTTGTTCATGAAGGTATGCAGTTTTACAACATTATGCAAGAGAAATTTAATGGAAGAACTGTAGCCTACTTAGATAATCGTGGTTACAGTATGGGCGCGATGCTCTTCTCTATGGCAGATAAACGGGTTATCTACCCCTACTCTGATTTTATGTACCATAACTATTCAGGTGGAGCTATGGGTAAAGGTGGTGATATAAAAGCACGTATTGACCATACACATGAGCATTTAAATAACTTTTTCTACAACATCATTGTAAAACAAGGATTTTTAACAGAAGATGAATTTGAAAAAATGTTGGTTGGACAAGATTACTGGATGGGAGCAAAAGAACTTTGTAAACGTGGTATTGCCACCCATGTTATAATAGCAGGTAAAGAGCTAACTGCAAAACAGTACCTAAAAGAACTCAAACAAGAAAAACGTGCTAAAAAAGAGGCAAAAATAAAAAAAGAGAATGAACAGAAAGTAAAAAGTAAATCTAAAAAGAAGAAGTAATAAATCTATTTTTAAAAAGCACAGTAATAAATCAACTGTGCCTAATCTATAATATTTTACGCTAAAGCCTCAGCATCTAAACTTTCATGAATTTTATTAATTTCATCTATTGAAAGATTAAGACCTTCTGCCAAACTCTCTAAATAAGCTCTCTCTGAGTCAAGGTCTAAATCAATAGCAAAAAGACTCATGTAGTAAACTTGCTGTGCCATATTTTCTGGAATCTCTTTAAGAAAATCTTCCAAATTTAACTTTTGTTCCATCTCTTGTTCAACAAACATCTGCTCTACTTTACTCATGTCCCCCATGAACTCCATAATTTTTTTCTGCTCTACCTCATCAATAGTTCCATCTGACTTAGCAGCATTTATCATGGCTTTAAGGAGTATATATATCTCTTTGTGATAATCTTCCTTCTCTTCATCTTTACCTATTAAATCAGTAATAACCTCTTTAACGGTACTGTTTTTATCAAAATCTTCTCTACCTATCATCTTTTGAAACATCTCTTCTAGTCTACTAACTAATTTCAAATCTTATCCTTGTATATTAATATTATTATTTAAGTTTATTTTAACATTTAAAGCTGAAATTTATCTGTTTAATTAAAAAAAATAAGATAATAGTCTATTAAAGCCCATATTTTGTATAATCATTAAAACATTTAAAAACAATAGGGAAAAGATGAAAATACGAATTTATTATGAAGATACTGATGCTGGAGGCATTGTTTACCATACCAACTACATTAAGTATTGTGAACGTGCTAGGTCTGAACTTTTTTTTAAAAGGAACCTTACTCCTACCGATGGAGAAAAAAGTGGCTTTGTAGTCAAAAACATCAATGCTAACTTTTTAGGTATGGCATTTTTAGGAGACATGGTAGAAGTAAATACTGAGGTTTTAAAAAAGAAACATAGCTCAATAGTTCTAAAACAGTCTGTACTTAAAGATAGTAATGTTATTTTCTCCATGGAAATAGTTCTGGTCTTTATGCGAGAAGGGAGACCTGCTCGAATCCCTGACTCTATGAATGATATTTTAGCTTATTAAAAGAATCAATCCTCTTTTTAGGACAAAAATATTAAAGCTCTCTATCGTTATTCAGAAAATAAAAGTATAATTTCCTAAATAAAAAAGAGGAACCATAATGATAAATGCACTAAGAGGGATGAAAGACCTGACCTTTGAGGAGAGTGAACGATTTGTGCATATCGTTACTACTGCTATTAAAATTTCAAAAAAATATGGTTATAGCTACATAGAGACTCCCATTTTAGAAGAGACCAAGCTTTTTAAACGCTCTGTTGGTGAGAGTTCGGACATTGTTGGTAAAGAGATGTATCAGTTTATGGACAAAGGAGACAACGATGTCTGTATGCGTCCTGAAGGAACTGCTGGTGTTGTGCGTTCTTTTGTTCAAGCCAAACTGGACAGAAGACAAAATGAGAAGTTTAAGTTCTACTACTATGGACCAATGTTTCGTTATGAGCGACCACAAAAGGGACGCTTAAGAGAGTTTCACCAGTTTGGTTGTGAGAGTTTTGGTGAGGCTTCTGTTTATGAAGACTTTACTATTATACAGATGATTGGTGACATTTTTAAAGCTCTAGGCATAGGCTATGACTTACAAATCAACTCTTTAGGTTGTCCAGAGTGTATGCCTCCTTACCGTGAAAAGCTTATAGGGTTTTTGACCGAGTGTAAAGATGAGTTGTGTGAAGATTGTAATAGAAGAATCGATACAAACCCCATTCGTGTGCTTGACTGTAAAAATGAAAAATGTCAAACACTACTAACCAATTCACCTAAACTGATTGATAATCTTTGTGATAGTTGTGAGAGTGACTTTGAAAAACTTGTTAAATTACTTAAAAGTGAAAATATAGATTATGTAGTTGATACCAATCTTGTAAGAGGTTTGGACTACTACTCTAAAACTGCCTTTGAATTTGTAAGTAATGAGATAGGTTCTCAATCTGCCATAGCAGGTGGTGGACGATATGACAGACTTGTGGAGTTTCTCGATGGGAAACCTACCCCTGCTGTTGGTTTTGCTTTAGGTATAGAGCGTATTATGGAGTTGGTTCAAATGCCTAAAATAGAACGTGAAGGTTACTACTTAGGTGCTATGGAAGAGTCTTCGATTGATGCTCTATTTCCTTTAGCTTCTAAAAAAAGAGCTACGGACAAAGTAACGTTAGAATACACTGCTAAAAAGTTAAAAGCACACTTAAAAGGTGCCGACAAAGTCAATGCTAGATATTGTGCAGTTATTGGTGAAGATGAGATGCAAAATGGCACCATTTGGATTAAAGATTTAGTAGAAAAAAGTGAAACAACCATTCCACAAAGTGATTTTTAAAGGAGTTAAAGTATGAAATTAGGTGTAAACATAGACCATATAGCAACATTAAGAGAAGCTAGAATGATAGCTGACCCTAACCCTTTAGATGCTCTAAGCATTGTAAAAAGAGCTGGAGGGGAGCAGATAACCATTCACCTTAGAGAAGATAGAAGACATATACAAGATATAGATGCTTTAAATATTATCTATCACTCTGCACTTCCTATTAACTTAGAGTGTTCTATGGCACCTGAGATGATTAATATTGCATGTGAGCTACGTCCACACCGTGTTACTTTGGTTCCTGAAAATCGTGAAGAAGTTACTACTGAAGGTGGTCTAGACATTATGGGCAATGATAATATGTTACGTCTTACTATTGAACGTTTACACTTTAAAGAGATAGAGGTATCACTTTTTATTGACCCTACATTGGAAAATGTAGAGAGAGCTAAAGAGTTGGAAGTTGAGTGGATTGAGTTTCATACGGGTAAATATGCCAATGCTTATGCCATGCTCTACAGTCACCTACCAAATACACACCACAATATACCAGAACTGGAACTTCCACGTAAAGAGTTGGCTGATATTATAGAACATGAGCTTGTGAATTTACGAACACTTAGTTGTGATGCAAAAGAGTTGGGTATAAAAGTTGCAGCTGGTCATGGACTAAACTATCAAAATGTAGTTGATATAGCCCAGATAGACACCATTGAAGAGTTAAATATAGGTCAAAGTATTATTGCCCGTTCTATCTATACTGGTTTAGAACAAGCCATTATAGAGATGAGAAGACTCATTCAAAAATAATGAAAAAAATTGCAATCTCTATAGGTGACTTAAATGGTATAGGTATTCAACTTGCACTTGAAAACCATAATAAAATTAAACAAGTAGTTGAACCTCTTTACTGTATAGATGAGGTGATGCTTCAACAAGCTTCTGAACTTTTAAACTTACCTATTCCTTCTGATTTTAACTACTGTAAAAAGATAGCCAAACCTTTTACGATAGAACCTGCAAAGGTTACTAAAACAAGTGGGGTTTATAGTTTTGCTTCATTTTTAAAAGCTGTAGAACTTTCTAAAACACAAGAAGTAGATGGGATTATGACTCTACCTATTCATAAAAAAGCATGGGAGTTAGCAGGAGTAGCATTTAAAGGACATACCGATGCACTTAGAGAGTTTTTCTTTGCACCTGCCATTATGATGTTAGGTTGTCCTAAAATGTATGTAGCACTCTACACAGAGCATATTCCACTATCTCAAGTTTCTAATGAGATTAAAGATGTAAAGAAGCTATCAGAATTTTTAATTGATTTTTATAATAACATCAAAAAAAATTTAAAAGAAAACGAACAAATAGGCTTACTTGGACTCAATCCACACGCTGGAGATGATGGTGTTTTAGGTGATGAAGAGAAGTATATAAAAGATGCAAGAGATATTGCACATAATGCTATAGGCTTAAAAATTTATACAGAACCTCTAGTGCCAGATGTTGCCTTTACTCCAAACTCTCGCAAAAACTATAAATATTTTGTTGCTATGTATCATGATCAAGGTTTGGCACCCCTAAAAGCACTCTATTTTGATGAAGGAATTAATATCTCACTCAATCTACCTATTACAAGAACTTCTGTTGACCATGGTACGGCATTTGATATTGCCTATAAAAACAGTGAACTGAACAATCTTAGCTACTTAAACGCCATAGACTATTTTTCAACTACTTGATTACGTCCATTATGCTTTGCTTCATAGAGTGCTTTGTCTACTCGTTCAAAAAGTAGTGATTGGGTATCTCCAATTTTAAACTCTGTTACACCAAAACTACAAGTCACCCGTCCCACTTTAGTAAACTTATTATATTCACTTACCAGTCGTTGTAACTTTAAAGCCAATAGTGTACCTTTTCGATTTTCTGTAGTTTTAGTGATGATTACAAACTCTTCCCCACCCCAACGAGCAAAAGTATCACTGCTTTCCAAATCCATTTTAATTAAACGAGACAACTCAATCAATACACTGTCACCTACAGAGTGTCCATAAGTATCATTAATGGTTTTAAAATGGTCTATATCTAATAATATAATAGAAAATCTATAATCATATCTATTGGCTCGATATATTACATCATTGAGAACCTCATTAAACTTAACTCGATTATATACTTTTGTTAAAGCATCATATTCAGCCTGTTTGGTTATACTTAATTTTTCACTCTCTAGTTTTGTAATATCATTAAAAGAGAGTAAATATTGATTGGTTTCTTTAATTTTAGAGATATTTATATTGAAGTAGTAACTCATCTTATCTCTTTTAGAAAAAAGTTTTACTTTAAAAGGTTTACCATTACTCGACTTAAGTTTTTCTAACCATTTTCTCCCATAAGTATGTTTAGCAACGCAATCAGTATCAGAAAGAAACAGTTGACTCAAGTTTGCATATCTTTTATTAAATTCAGCTACAGAATTAAAACAAAAAAAATCCAAACCAATCCTGTTAATAAAAGTAATATTATCTTTACTATATAAAATATTTATACTATTACTTGAATTTAAAAATGATTCAATAAATTTTCTATATCTATTAGTATAAAGGTGCTTTAAAAAAAGCCAAAAAACTAAAGTAAAAACAACAAAAACAACCAGAAAGTACGACTCCATACCTCTTATGCCTTAATTACAAAGAGAGTTTTTTTATCATCTTTGCTGCTTCTTCGATTGAGTTATCAAGTTCAAATGCACGTTTATAAAAGCGTAATGCCTCTTCTTTATCTCCCATATCATATAGTGTATTGGCATAATTAAAATAGTGAGGGGCATACTTTCCATCAAGCTCAATAGCTCTTATATGATGTTTTACAGCTTTTTCGTTTTCACCTAACTTATGCAAAACATTTGCTAATGAGACATGAGCAATATCTTCATGCTCATCAAGCTCAAGTATAGTTATATAGTTATCTCTAGCCTCTTCTAATCTATTTAACTCAATTAAAACATAACCATATTGCAAAAGAATTCCAATATTTTCTGGTTCAAGTATCAAAGCTGAAGAGAGAGCCTTATCTGCCTCAACAAAGTCCTTTTTCTCTATAGATTCATCTGCCATACGCAATAACTGTTCTACCCTAGAAGGTTTTACGGTAGGATGTGAAAATGTTTTATCCATATGCGTCAAAGAACCAATCTGTTCATTGTCATTTTTTGCCTCAAAATCTACACCACGCCTTGGATATGAACCAGAGAGTAACTGTTTAAAAAAAAGTAAAAAGACTGTAACTGAAATTATTAAAAGTAAAAGTTGAAATGTGCTCATTGTATCTCCATATTAGTTATCATATAATATCTAATATTACTTATAAAGTACCATTAATTAGATAAAGAGAGAGAAATCTAAACAAATTAATATTAATATTAATAACTATTAAACAATTGTTTTTATTTATTTAATTGTTTAGAAAGATTTGCCATCTTTTTATCTAACTCCTCTCTTGTATCATAAATAAACGAATACTTCTCTTCATCTGAAATACGTATAAAAAGTCCATAACCTGCCACATCTACACGACCTTTTGACTCTATATCTATCCACTCTAAACTCATCTCTGCAGTTTCATCTCCATGCCCCGTTTTTACTAGAACAGCTGGGTAGAGTTGCTTAATATCTTTTAATTTAAATGTTTTATCTTCTATTGTTATTTGCTTCATGATGAGATTATAGTATAATCCTCTAAAAATTAGGAGATTATCTAAATGAATTTAAATGCACAAATAAAATCAGATATAAAAGATGCAATGAGAGCAAAAGATACACAAAAGAGAGATACCTTACGAAACATACAAGTTGCTGTAAAAGATATAGAAGTGAATGAGAGAAGAGAAGTAACTGATACTGATGTTGAAGCTATTTTAGTAAAATACGCAAAACAACGTGAAGATGCTATGGCTCAATTTAAAGAGGCTGGTAGAAATGACTTGGTAGAAAAAGAAAAAGCTGAGCTTGATATCATCAAAGCCTATTTACCAGAACAGATGAGTGATGAAGAGCTAGAAGCTACTTTAAAAGAGATTGTTGCTCAAATAGGTGCAACCAGCATGAAAGATATGGGAAAAGTTATGGGTGCAGCTAAGTCTGCCATAGGAAGTAAAGCTGATGGTGGACGCATTAACCTTTGTGTTAAAAATCTTTTAGGATAAACTACTCTCTACAACGTTGTTTAACTTCTCTCTTCTCTTCTTGTGAAGGGAGAAGTTCCTGAGAAAAAACAAACTCATCACTATTGCTTCCTCGACTTAAAATACAACCTTTACAACCTGGTTCACACTTATGTTTAAGCAACCTACACCACTCTTTTATCTCTTTAGATGTTGTTAAATATTGACAGCCCCATCCACTACTCATGTTCTTCCTTTAAATCTTGTAAAAAATCAATGACTCTTTGTTGGTAAATTTTATCCTCTTCATCTTCCAAACAGACTTGAAATTGCATAAGTCTATCTATCTCAATTTTTTCAGAAAAACGTTTTACAGCTTTTGTCTCTTTCTGAACTTTATAAACTAAATGCTCAAAGTCTAAACCATTATGAGTTACTATTTTAACAAAATACTCTTTAACTGTCTCTACCAAAATATCTGCACGATCTTCATCATTATCATAAATCTCAAGTGCCATCTTTTTAAGTAGCTCCTCTTCACATTCTGATATCTCATTATTAACAGCTAAAACAAGTGTTATGACTTTTGCTCTATACTCCAATGAACTGTTATGATAGACCAAAAATTCTCTAAAAACTTTTTTTATCTTTCGTCTTAGTAGTCTGAATGTCTCAACCATTACTTTAGTAAATCCTGAACACATTTTAAAGGGTCTTTACCCTCTAGCATCTTATAAACCTCATCAGCAATGGGTAAATAAATATCTTCTTTTTTAGCAATAAAATAGAGTGCCTTTGTAGTAGGAATACCTTCTGCTACTTCACCCAACCCCTCTAATATATCATCTAAACTTTTGCCTTGCGAAAGCCCTAGACCCACACGATAATTTCTTGAAAGTTGTGAAGAGGCTGTTAAAAACAGGTCACCTGCTCCACCCAAAGATAAAAAGGTCTCTATTTTTGCTCCAAAATGCTCTCCAAAACGGGTCATCTCTACCAAACCACGAGAGATTAAAGCTGCTCGGGCATTGTTTCCAAGCTCCAAGCCATCACATACTCCACCTGCTATGGCAATAACATTTTTATAAGCTCCAGCCACCTCTGCACCAACCACATCACTGTCTACATATCCTTTTATAAAAAATGGCAAAGCATCAGCATAAAATTCTGCCAACTCCAAATTGGTAGATGATATTTTTAGTGCTGTAGGTAAAGATTTCTGTACCTCTGCTGCAAAAGAGGGTCCAGAGATAAAGGCTAATCTATCATCACTAACATACTCTCCATAGACCTCATTTAAAAAACTTCCTGTAGAGGTCTCTATACCCTTAGATGCTACCAAAAGTTTTTGACCTTTATCTACAAAGTTCTCTTTCATCCAAGAGCGTACAGCTTGAGCTGGTATTGCCATTATCAAGTACTCATAGGAGAGTGCCTCTTCTAAGCTTACAAAATTCTCTATATCTTTTAATGAACGAGAATTAATAACAACCTCATTATCTTGGCTATAAGCATGGTAAAGTGCCTGACCCCATTTTCCAGCTCCTATAATCGCTATTTTACGACTCATCTTCTTTTCCTTTGATATACTCTTCAAATTTATTTAAGTCATCATTATACCCTATACAGACCAAAGTGTCACCAATATCAAAACGGTTCTCTAAACCAGAAGTAATAAATATAAACTGCTTACTCAAACGTTTGTCTATCATACCTACCAAAATAATTCCATGCTTAGAGAAATCAAAATCATCTACCATAACGGCATCTAATATAGAGTTTTTTGGAATCAATATCTCTTTAAAAGAAAACTCTTCCTCTGGAGAGAAGAGTCGTTCTATAAGTTTTGTTGCAACAGGTTTAGTTAGAATATTATGAATACGATTGGCACTCACCTGATATAAATCTATAATTCTTGTTGCTCCTGCCATTTTTAGCTTTTGAGTAGCATGATACGAATCAGAAAGGGCTATAATAGTTGTTTTAGGAAACAGTGCATGTAAAGATAGTGTTAAAAAGACATTTATATAGTGGTCTTTCATAACACAGATAAGATAATCATCTTCTGCAACATCAAGCTCTTCCAACGCATTATCATCTGTTATATCCAACAATTTAACTCGATAACCTGCTTTTTTCGCTTCCTGATAGGACTCCTCATCATCTACTATAATCACCAAATAATGAAGCTCTTTTGTTAAGTTTTCTGCTAAAAACTTGGTAGTATTACTATAACCAAACATTAAAGCTTTTCGATTAAACATATTTAACCTTTGTGTAAATACTTCTAAAATATTCTATGCTAACTTTTCGCCCCATTACCAAGAGTATATCCCCCTCCTCTAGGGTTGTTTCTACTGGAGGATTAAAAATAAACTCACCCTCCTCTCCTGCTCGTTGAAGACCAATGCAAAGTAACTTCTGTTTTTTCAACTCTAGCTCCTCTATTTTTTTACCAACCAACAATTCTGATTGAGAAAGATTTATTTCATCTAAAAGAGCCATATTTTTACCCGTTAAGATAGCATAGATTGCTTTATACATAACAGGTTGGGTAATGGCTGTATAGAGCATTCTATCTGCAATAACATTAGGTCTTACAATACTATCAGCACCTGCTAACTGATATTTTTTAATCATTTTTTCTGTTCTTGCTCTAGCAATCACTTTAATTTTACGAGAGAGTGATTTAGCATTAAGCGTAATATAGATATTGGCTATGTCATTACCCGTTAAGGCTAAAAGTGTAATATTTGAGTATTGAAGGTTAAACCGTTTAATAACATCGTGTCTACTGGCATCTTCATGAATCGCTTTATAACCCTCTTTTATAGCCTCGTCTACTTTATCTTTATCATTCTCTATAACAATATATCGGTTGGTATACTCTTTGGCATAATATCGTAAAAACATTCGTGTCATCTGCCCATACCCACAGATAATCATAAACTCATCTTTTTTATTTAGCTCCTCTACTATTCTATTCTCTTTGAGTTCATCAAGCTTTTCAGAGAATGAAGAGACTATCACTGAAGTAACAAATGATATCATGGCTATTCCACTAACAATAATCATCATTGAGACCACTCTTCCTTCTGGTGTAACAGGAGAGATATCTCCATAACCTACGGTTGAAATGGTAATTAAAGCCCAGTATAAGGCATCAAATATCGACTCTATATTTTCATTTTCATTCTGCTCAAATACATAAATAGCAATCCCAGCTGTCACAGTAATAAAGACCAAAAGAAAAAGAAGCGTAAAGAGTTCAAATTTTTTACTTGCCAAAACACCTAAAAACTGATTAATACTCTTCGTATAACGTAGTAACTTAAAGACCCTAAAGAGTACAAAAATACGCAATACTCTAAGTGGACGATAAGCAGGTAAAATTGCTAAAAGGTCAATAATGGCTGTAGGGGTTAAAAGATATCTTATTTTTCCCTTGAGAGTCTCTTTTGAAGGTCTCCATAGTGATACTTTACGGTTAAGAAACTCTGCTTCTCCTACCTCTTTAACCACCTGCTTATGCCAATCATTATGCACCCAAACTCTAGCAATATACTCCATAAGAAAAATAACTGTTACCAAATATATATCAAAAAAATCAACCCAATAAGGTACAGGATTCTTAACTTCATAAACCAAAATAGCTATAGAGACTACAATAAGTGAAATCATAAATATATCAAAATATTTTTTATATTCATAGTCAGAATTTAATAGAAAATTATAAGCAGTAGTTTTTATGTTTTTATAACGCTTAGAGCCATGCAAAAAAAATGCATATTGTATTAATAGTTCTTTTAACATTCTTTAGAATCCTTTATAAATAGTATTATAAAGAAGTTGTGCTTTTAGTTCGTTGGGAGAGTGTCAAATAGCATATATTTATTTATATAAAAAATTAATTATATTAATTATAATAATTGACTATATATTAAAAGTTTATATGGTATAATGAAATGAAAACTCCAACAAGGAAAAACACTAATGAATAATATAAAATTATCTATAACAACCATAAGTATACTTTTTTTAACAAATACAGCTTCAGCAATAGAGCTTACAGACTACAAAGTGATTGAGGGGACTTACTCTGATGCA
>JALXFN010000067.1 GCA_027068975.1 Campylobacteraceae bacterium
TCCTTTATTAGTCGGTGAAGCAGGTGTTGGTAAAACAGCCATTGCAGAAGGTTTAGCAAAGCGTATTGTTGATAAAGAAGTCCCTGAGGTTTTGCAAGGCGCAACTATTTACTCGCTTGATCTTGGTGCATTAGTGGCAGGTACTAAATATCGTGGTGATTTTGAAAAACGTTTAAAAGCAGTGCTTAATCAGATTAAAGAAGAAGATCATGCGGTACTTTTTATCGACGAAATTCATATCATTATTGGAGCAGGTGCAACTTCTGGTGGCACAATGGATGCCTCAAATCTTATCAAGCCGATGTTAGCATCAGGCGAGCTAAAGTGCATGGGTTCAACCACCTATCAGGAGTATCACAGTATTTTTGAAAAAGACCGTGCATTAGCGCGTCGTTTCCAAAAAATTGATATTAATGAGCCAAGTGTTTCTGAAACCATTCAAATTTTAAAAGGCTTAAAATCACATTATGAAAAATATCATGATGTAAAGTACACCATGCCTGCTTTAGAGTCAGCAGTAGAGCTTTCTGCACGTTATATCACAGATCGTCATTTGCCAGATAAAGCAATTGATGTGATAGATGAAGCAGGAGCACGTCGTCAACTAGAGCCAAAGTCATCGCGTAAGAAGACTATTTCAGTACATGATATCGAAGATATTATTGCAAAAATGGCACGTATTCCGCCCAAGACAGTATCATCTTCAGATATGGCGGTACTAAAGAAGCTAGAAAAAAGCTTGCAACGTGTTGTATTTGGACAGGATGATGCTATTTCTCAGTTAGTTACCTCCATTAAAATGGCTCGCTCTGGTTTGCGTGAAGATGGTAAGACGATTGGTTCGTTCTTGTTTGCAGGCCCAACAGGTGTAGGTAAAACAGAAGTTGCGAAGCAATTATCGGATCATTTAGGTATTGAGCTACTACGTTTTGATATGTCTGAGTACATGGAGCGTCATACCGTATCACGCTTAATTGGCGCACCTCCTGGCTATGTTGGTTTTGACGAAGGTGGATTGTTAACCGATGCCGTTAATAAAAATCCTCATGCTGTTTTATTGCTTGATGAAATTGAAAAAGCACATCCTGATGTCTTTAATATTTTACTACAGGTCATGGATAACGGTAGCTTAACGGATAGCAATGGACGTAAAGTTGATTTTCGTAATGTGATCTTGATTATGACCAGTAACGCGGGCGCGCACGATATTAATCGCAGCTCATTAGGCTTTACTAAGCAAGATCATAGTTCTGATATTGGCAAAGCGATTGAATTAGCCTTTACGCCTGAATTCCGTAATCGTTTAGATGCTGTAATTCAGTTTGGTGCATTAATACCTAAGGTCATTGTTTCTATTGTCGATAAGTTCTTAATTCGACTTGAAACTCAGTTAGTCGATAAGGGGGTGACGCTCATTGTTGACGATAAAGCTAAGCGCTGGTTAGCCAAGAAGGGTTATGATGTAAAAATGGGAGCACGTCCAA
Source organism: Campylobacteraceae bacterium (assembly GCA_027068975.1). GTDB lineage: Bacteria > Campylobacterota > Campylobacteria > Campylobacterales > Sulfurovaceae > UBA1140. The sequence continues at coordinate 1,485 of JALXFN010000067.1, forward strand.
TGGAACGTTTAATACAAGAGAAAATTAAACGCCCATTAGCAGATGAGCTATTGTTCGGAAAACTAAGCGAAGGCGGTACTGTACGTATCACCGAAAAGGATGGAGAGCTTAGTTTGTCGTATGGTGAAAAGGCAGTGCCTGCGTAAGAGCCTAACTTAGTTTATGAGATAAATCTTGCAAAGCGAATTTCCGCACTCCTCAACGGCTGGGATTCAGTGGTTTATCAGTGTGGTTATTATCGTTAGAGAAGCTCTTAGGCTAAGATAAATCATTTACATATTTCTAGGTATCTATTGTGGATAAAAATGATCTTAAAGAAGCAGGTTTAAAAATAACAAAACCTAGAATAGAAATATTAAAATTATTAGAAACATCTGAAAAACAACACTTTGGTGCAGAAGAAATTTATCAGGAGTTACTTGTTGGAGGAGTTAAAGTAGGTATCGCAACGGTCTATCGTGTACTCACACAATTTGAAGCAGCGGGGTTGATTATCAAGCATAATTTTGAAGGTGATCAATGCGTATATGAGTTAGAGCG
>JALXFN010000068.1 GCA_027068975.1 Campylobacteraceae bacterium
TGAGAGCTGTTTTAGTCTCTTTATGAACTCCTTTTCATCCTCTTTAAAAATAATGGTCGCACCCTCATTCCAAGCAACAAGTTTAGCTCCTCTCTCTATGGCAAGTTTTGTCTTCTCTATGAGTGTATTTGTCCCTTTATCTAAGTAAGATTTAGCAGGGATACCTTTGGGGGTAATCTGCATATCTGAGGCGATACCTGCAACCAAGATAGTTTTTTGATTTGTAGCTCCTTGGTCAACTCTCCATACGCCATAGGTGTAAAAAAGTGCATAAATCACAAAAGAGATAAGTGCAGGTCTTACAAAATCTTTTCTGCCTTTATGGGCAATAAATACGGCAATAAAAGAAGAAGAGAGATAGATAAAAAATGAACCAAAGGTAATGCCAAAGAGAGAGCTAAGTTGTAAAAATGCTAAGTTATCAAGCTGTGTATAGGTCATCGAACCCCACGAACCTAACTCAGATGTGTAAAAAGTGAGCCATTCAGATAGACTCATAAAGGAAGCAAAGAAAAAAATACCAAGCATATCTCCAACTTTTCGGCGTATTTTTTCAAATATCCACAACCCTACCCATGAACCTATCGCCATAGGAGTCGAAAAAAGTAGTGCCATTACAATAGGCATAGGGTCGGTAATGATTTTAGCTACTTGTAAAAAATAGGCCAGTTGAAGCAGTATAAAAAGCGAAAACCACTCTTTTTTGGTTTGACTCTCTCGTGCCAACAGTAGCAGAGGAACAAACACTATCCATGCCAAGATACTCACATTGAAACGCATACCTACCAAGGCAAGAAAGAGTAGGCTAAGTAGCCAAAGTAGTTTTTTATTTAACATGAGAGTCCTTTAAAGAGTTGGTCAAGTTGGGTTTCAAATAGTGATGGAAAAGCTTTAGGGTCTTTATGAAGTAACAAAAGAGCCATTCCAAAAAAGAGAGCAGAACAGTGTAAAAAAACTAGCTCAACATCACACTCTTGAGAAAGCTCATTATTTTTAATAGCATTTTCTATTAGTGGAGGTAAGAGTGTTTCAAGACCCATCCCCTCTAGTGTTTCAACTCCCTCAACATCAGGATAGAAGAGCCATTTTTCACCATCGGTCATCTTGTGAGGGGGTAAAATATCTCCTTTTGCATGAAAAGAGATAATCTCTAACATTATCTGAGGGTGCTGAACAATCTCTTCATTGGTTTTTCTAAAAATAGTTCTGATAATATCCAAATAACTTTGGTGTTCTTCTTTTGCTTCATTGGCTAAAATCTGCATCTCTATTGACCAAAGTTGTATAAAGTAGACCAACATATGCTGTTTGGAGTCAAAGTAGTTAAAGAAAGTAGGTTCAGAAACCTCTGCTTTTTGTGCTAACTCTTTAATCTTGATATCTGATAGCTTTTTTGTCTCTAGCTCATCTAGCAGAGCATTAAGCAGTGCAACTTTTGTCTTGGCAAATTTTCTCTCTCGTTGTGTGAGTTGTTTTAGTTTTTCTTGATTCATGAAAATATTATAGCTAATTATATTTTTATAGTCAACTATATTTTTTACTATAGTAAAGTTAAGTTGGTAATACTGTTCCATGATTTTAGATTATGTTAAAATGTCTTTCTAAAGGATAAAAAATGATACTAGAGGTAGCTAAAATATTATGAAAATACGAAAATTTATAAAAGGAGATGAGAAGCCATGACCCCATGCATAAAACTATTAAAACAACGAAAAATACCATACACACTATATCAATATACCCATGATAAAACAACACCCTCTTACGGTAAAGAAGCCATAGATAAATTGGGTGTAGAGGCAGAGAGGGTTTTTAAAACTTTAGTGGTCTCTGTTGATGGAGGTTTGGTTGTGGCTGTTGTTCCTGCATTGTTGATGTTAAATATGAAGCTATTGGCTAAAACGATGGGTAAGAAAAAAGCGACAATGGCAGAGACCGTAATGGTGGAAAAGACAACAGGATACCTATTGGGTGGAGTAAGTCCACTTGCTCAAAAAAAGAGGCTTCCTACTTTTATAGATAGTAGTGCTGGTGATTTTGAGACAATATACGTGAGTGCAGGGAAACGTGGGCTAGAGGTGGAGTTGTCACCTCATGATTTATCGGCTTTGACGGATGGGGTTTTTGAGGAGTTGTGTTGAAGGGGGTTATAAAAAATTATACCCAAAAACTATCATAGTAACGAAGAATAGGTTGCTCTTTAAAAAGCATTCCTACACCATATCCATTTTTTTGTTAAAATTAACTATATATGCTTTTTATGTTAAAATAAGAACCATAGACTTCTTACAAACCCCTATAAATGAGTCTAATTAATATTGAGGATTTCCTGTGACATTAGAGAGCTTAGACATTCAACAACAGAAACTAAAAGAGTTAAAAGATATTTTTCCTGAAATTTTTGAAGATGGAAAAATTAACCATGAAAAATTTAAAGCGATTTTGGGTGAGAGTGTTGATGAGTCAAGCGAACACTATAGCTTCTCTTGGCATGGTAAAAAAGAGTGTTATCAGACCATAAGAGCTAAAACCAATGCTACGCTTAAAGTTGATGGTGACCAAAGTATTCCTGATGGGGAGAATGTTTTTATTGAGGGGGACAATCTTGAAGTGCTTAAACTTCTACAAAATGCCTATCATAAAAAAGTAAAGATGATATACATAGACCCTCCTTACAACAAAGATAAAGATTTTGTCTACTCTGATACTTGGGGTGATAGTATTAAAAACTATCTTATTCAGACTGACCAACTTACCGAAGAGGGTTATAGTGTCTCTAAAACCAACTCCACAGGACGCAGACACACCAACTGGCTCAATATGATGTACCCACGACTTTGGTTAAGTCGTAACTTATTAAAAGATGATGGAGTTATTTTTGTAAGTATAGATGACGATGAGGTGCATAATCTTCGTAAAATTATGGATGAGATTTATGGGGAGGAGAATTTTGTAGCACAAATTGTGTGGGAACGAGCATTTTCGCCTAAAAATGATGCAAAATATTTTTCAGAAAGTCATGATTATATTTTGGTGTATGCTAAAAATATAGAATCTTGTTATATTAAGCATTTATCCCGAACAGAAGAAGCGAATAGTAGATATAAAAACTATGATAATGATAATAGAGGTCTTTGGATTTCTGATAACTTAACTGTAAAAACATACTCTAAAAAGTATGATTATCCAATAAAAACACCTAGTGGACGTATAGTTAATCCTGCACATGGTTCTTGTTGGCGTGTATCAAAAGAAAAATTTGAAGAACTTCTAAATGATAATAGAATTTGGTTTGGAAAAGATGGGAATAATGTTCCAAGATTAAAACGATTTTTATCTGAAGTACAAGATGGAATGGTTCCTACTACACTTTGGAAATATAAAGATGTTGGACATAATCAAGAAGGACGACAAGAGTTAAAATCTCTTTTTGATAATAGAGGATATTTTGATAGCCCTAAGCCTGTAAGATTGATTAAAAGAATTTTAGAGGTTTCTGATATTCAAGATAATGATATTGTCTTAGACTTCTTCGCAGGAAGTGGCACAACAGCCCACGCAGTAATGGCTCTAAATCAAGAAGATGGAGGCAATAGAAAATATATTTTAGTGCAACTCCCTGAAACTACTGATAAAAAAAGTGAAGCATATAAAGCAGGATACAAAAAAATAAGCGACATTACAAAAGAGCGACTAAAAAGAGTTATTAAAAAATTAGATTACAAAGATGGATTTAAATCATTCTATTTAGACAACTCAAACTTTCAAATCTTTAAAGAGGTAAAAAAACGCCCAAATGAGAGCTATGAAGCGATAGAGAAGATGTTAAAAATGAGTATGTTTCATGAAAATATTTTAACCCAAGGGGCAAAAGAGCTGGATATTGTCTATGAGATAGGGTTAAAAAATGGCTTTAGTCTAAGTGCTAATATTGATGAGGTTTTGAGTGATAACTATAGTTTTATTACTTTGAGTGAAGAGGAGAGAGTTTTTTACTTCTGTTTTGATAAAGTCATAACGGAAGATATTGTTCACAACATACCAAATGGAGCAAAATTAATCTGTTATGAAAAAGCATTAACCACTAATGTAAAGTTGAATTTACGTGAGAGTTTGGATTTGGAGGTGTTGTGATGGGTGTGATATTAAAACGTTTATATATTCATAATTTTAAAAGCTTTTGGCACAGTAAGTTTAAGTTTGGCAAACTAAACTGTTTGATTGCTCCTAATAATGCAGGTAAGAGTAATCTAGTAGAAGCGTTGGAACTGTTAGATAATATACTGAAAAAAGATTTATCAAAAGTCTTTACCTTAAAAGAAAATGGTAAAAATTTTAGATATAAAGAGGACGAGATAAAACTAAAAGCTACTTTTTTTAGTGACAATATGGCATTGATAGATAGTAGTTTGATGGAATATAAGATTGAGACTACTGTAGATATAAGATTGAATTTGAAAAATTTAGATTTTAGTATTGAGACAACAAATCAAGGTAAAATAAAAGCTATTTTAGTTGATAGTATAGATATACATAGAGATAATTTTATTATTAGAAAATATAATGAAGATATAGAATTGATTTTAGATAATTATAAAGAGTATATTGAGTTATTAGATAAAACTGATTTTATAAAACTTGATGGAGTAGAAAAATCAGATGAACTTTTTACTGTTTTAAGTGGTTTTGATGAGATAAATAATAAAAATTTCTCTGACGTTATTCAAAATATTTTAGGTACAAAGCAGTTACTTTCATCATTTTATTTTCATCCCGAGGTTATAAAATATAAACAGCAGTATGAGACCAATTTTTTAATGAAAGATGGAACAAATTTAGCCTATTTTTTAAATACACTTGATAAAGATAGCTTTGAAAATATATCAACATCCTTAATCGGAGAGTTAGAGCTTATCGAGTCTATTGAGATTTCAAATGGTGCTATTCCTCATATAGTGTTCAATGAAAATGTAGATGGGAAAATAGATAAAATGACATATCAAAAGGTCTCTGATGGTACAATCCATTTTTTGGCTTTGATGACGGCACTCTATGCTAGTAAGGGTGAGCTTTTAGTTTTTGAAGAACCTGAACGACATATGCACAGAAAAGTTCTCTCTTATATTATAGATACCATGAGAGGTAGTGATAAACAGATATTTTTTACTACACATAGTACCGAAATACTCCAACTATTGGAGCTTGATGAGATAGTTTTTTTATATAGAGATTATAGTGGTAATACACAGAGTAAAAGAGCAGATGATATGTACAATATTGAGAAGCTTATGGAGATTTATGATAATGATTTTGTAGAGATGCTCAAAAGTGGGACATTCGATGACTTGAACTTAGAGGAAGAGTCATGAAGATAGGTTTGATAGTCGAGGGAGATAGTGACAAAGAGTTTTTTGAGAAATATTTTAAGCCTAAACTGAAAAAAGATATTTTAGTCTCTTCTCCTGGCAAAAAAGGAACATGCAAAATTTTAAATAGAGATAAGGTTCATAGAGATATAAAAATGCTTTTCGCTAAAGGGTGTCAAGAGGTGTATATATTGATTGATTTGGATACCCAATGTGATGATGGTCAAAAGTTTACTTGTATTGTAGAGTTAAAAGAGTGGTATAGTGAAAAAATCGCTTTGAAAAAACATAGTAATGTGTATGTTTCTGTGGTATCAAAAGAGATAGAGGCTTGGATGTTATCTGCTTGGCAGAAAAGTGATAATAAATCAAAACAGGACTTTGAAAAAATCTTTAAAGCAAAAAAATCTTTAAATGAACTAGAGTTACTAAAAAAGTTTATAACTTCAAAAAAAGATATAGAAGCTAAAAATAATGAATCTCTGTGTTATTTTTTGAAAAAAATAGGATTGGTCGAAACATGCAACTAAAATACAAAAAACAACCCCACCAAACCAAAGCCATAAACTCCATAGTAGAACTGTTTCAAGGTCAGCTAAAACAGGAGAGTTGTTATGACATTTTTGATGGAGAGGCAGTCTGTTCTAACAGTTTAACACTTGATAAAGAGACTATCTTAACCAATCTACACTCTATCCAAAAAGAGAATGGCATAGAGTTAAGCTATTTGGAGAGTTTGGATTTTTCTATAGAGATGGAGACGGGAACAGGTAAGACCTATGTGTATATTAAAACGGTTCTTGAACTTTATGAAAATTATGGGTGGAATAAGTTTATTGTTTTAGTTCCCTCTATTGCTATTAGAGAGGGGGTTTTGAGTTCACTTAAGAGTTTAGAAAATCATTTTAAAGATGAGTATCGTTTTCCTTATAACTATTTTGAGTATGACTCTTCACGGCTTGGAGCATTGAAACATTTTATTCGTGATGATGGATTAGAGATAATGGTGATGACCATAGACAGTTTTAAAAGTGCCAATACCGTGTTAAATATGCCAAGAGAAGATACAGCGAAGATGAGTTAAGTAGCGAATTTAAAGCCCTATGGAAACAGCTTAAACAAAAAAGTCTCTTTAGACTTGAACTAAATGAAGAGCGATATAAAGAGCGTGTTATTGGTAAGCTAAAAAGTATTGAGACGCGAGAGCAAAAAATTGTTAAACAGTTTGGGACAATAGAGAGTGATATGTACGGTTATGTAGCCGAGGAGAGAAGCTACAAACTCAATTTTGAACAGAGATTACCTAATATTATCGAGATGATAGAGCAAGAGAGTGGTTTAACACGAAAATTAATTATAGAGATTTTTAACGAAGTTGATTTAAAGCCATTTATTCGTAACCCTGATGCTTATCTTAAACTTGCCATAGAAGCTTTTGAAGATAGTAAACATGAAATTTTGACAGAGTTAGATGGAATCACTTATTATAAAACAGATGATTACTATACTTTTGAGAATCTTTTCCCTAAAGAGCAAGAGGGGTATCAGTTAGAGCAGTGTAAAAATGGACTTTATGAAGCAGAGGAGTGGGAATCAACAGTTGAAAAAGAGTTTATAAACTGTTCCGATACACACTTTAAGTTTTTTACAAAGCTACCCAAAAAGTTTAAAATCAAAACGCCATTTGGAAACTACAATCCTGACTTTGCTATTGTAAAACATGATGAAAATGAGGGAGCTTTTATTGTTGAGACAAAAGGAAGTGAAAAAGAGAAAGAGCTTAGAGGTTCAGAGCGTTGGAAAATTGCTTATGCTAAGAGACATTTTGAAGAGATTGGTGTTAGTTATAGAGCGAAAGTGAGAGAGTGTAAGGAGGTTTAACCTTTATATCCACTCCTCCAATAAGGACTGTATTAAAAATCTACAACAAAACCAAAAACTCCACCCCATCATCGAAATTTTGAACCGAAAGTTTCCCACCCATATTCTCTTCAATAATCATTTTAGACATATAAAGTCCAATGCCTAAACCTTGTTCTTTGGTGCTAAAATAGGGGTCAAATATCTGCTCTATGTTGTCGAGTTTAATACCACCTGCATTGTCTTTTATGGAAATCATGTTTTTCTCTATGAGTATGGCTATTTTTGGCTCTTGAATATTTCGCTCTTCTAGTACCTCTTTTGCATTGCTTAAGAGGTTGAGTAGTACCTGTTTGAACTCGTTTTTGTAGTTGACTATCTGCTTGTCATTTTTGACGGTTAGTGTTATCTTTATATTTTTATAGTTGATAAAGTCAACGATATTTTGACTCTCTTCTGCCAACGAGAAGGATTCTTTCTCTTTGCTTGGAGCGTAAAAATTTCTAAAATCATCAATGGTTTGGGACATGAAGGCTAGTTGTTCATTTGCCTCTTTTAGTTTTTGGCTTCGTGCCTCTTGTTCGCTTAGTTTTTCAACATTCATACAGATGAACGCTAGTCGGTTGAGGGGTTGTCTCCATTGGTGGGCGATGTTGGCTATCATGTCGCCCATTGAGGCTAGACGGCTTTGGTGAAACATCATCTGTCTCTGTTTTACCTGTTTATTTTTTATCTGTTTTATCTTATACGCAAGTGCCAAAGAGAGCATAATGGCTTCTATGGCAGAACCGACATAGAGAAAGTTTATAAAAACATTCTCTTGTGCGTACTCTAAAGTGTAGATGGAAAACGCTATGGCAAACCAACCGACAACAAAAAACTTGGCTGTTTTGTCTCCTTGTATCATTTTTATAAGACCCAAAGAGAAGAGGAAAAAAGAGATAAAAGTAAGAAGTTTATGCTCTATTATAATATTGAAAGGGAGCAGTAAATCAGCAATGGTCAGTACCAATATCAGCACAATAAGCTTGTCAACTCTTTTGAGATACTTTTTGGTCTCTAAAAAACTACGGACAAAGAGTATGGCAAAGATGGTCGTAAAATAAATCAGTTTTAGGTAAGATGTTTCAGCCTCTTCTACCACAGAAAAGACATGAGAGTCATTGATTATTAAGGCACTCATGCTTAGTTCCATAAGGGCATAAAAAAGAAAAGAGTTCTGTCTATTAAAGTAATAGAGAGCCAAATTGTAAATGGCTACCATCATGATAAGACCCAAAATAAATCCATTAAAAAAGAGAAACATGGTATTAAAATCTATAATAATTGGCAGGTGAGACTCAGGAAATATATAGATGTCAAAATAGTCTTTGTAGGTTTGATTTTTGAGTTTTAGGTAGTAGATGTTGCTGTCTTGTTTGTCGTAGTCAAAGGCTAGATACTCATTGGATTTTATGGCAAACGAGCTTGTTTTCTGCTTTGGCAAAAAGGTAGACTCCAACACCTCATAATGGTTCAAGTCAAAGATATATCTATTTTTTTCAAGACTCTTACTCAGTACAATTTTAATCCAAAAGATATTTTGTTTTATAAATAAATCTTCATGACGCTCATCTAGTTTTTCAAAACTACTATCATATTTTTGTATTTTTTCTACAGAGATATTCCCCTCTTTTAAAAGGTACATCTCTTCTATCTCCATATTTTGAGAGATAGCGTAGTCAGGCTCTTGGGCAAGTAGCGAGGTGAAGAAAAAGGTCTGTATTAAAATTAAAATAAATGTTTTCATAACACCACTTTACCCCAATGGTATGATTAAGATATGATAGAGAGTCGGTAACCGTGACCCAAGAGATTTTCTATGTAGTCACCTTGCATCTTTTTACGTAGGTTTTTAACCAAAGAGCGAAGTGAGTCCATGCTCATGGAACGCTCATACCAAATTAGATGCTCTATCTCTGTAAAAGTCACAACTCTTTGATGATATTTTACGAGCATATCAAGCAGTAGAGTCTCATTTTTAGTCAATTTTATGAGCTTGTTTTCTATGAGTAGGGTTTTGTTAAGTTGGTCAAAAAAGGTTGTGGGTGTTATGCTAAAAATATTACCCTCATGTAGATAGTCGTATGCCAAATCTAAAGCGTCATTGAATTTTTGAGGACTAACAGGCTTGGCGATGTATTTAATAAGTTGTAGCTCTACAGCCTCTAAAAGATACTCATTGGTCGTAAAAGCAGTAGTGATGATAATGGGAATTTTTTTATCAAACTTACGAATCTTTTTTGCCATCTCTAAGCCATTGAGTTTAGGCATTTCAATATCGGTAATAATTATGTCTATAGACTCCTCTTCATAAATCTGATACGCTTCAAGCCCATCAGAGGCTTCTAGTACATCGGCAAACATATCACTAAGATACTCTATAGCATTTATTCTAGTAACATCATCATCTTCAACATAGAGCAGGGTTAATTTTGAGAAATCTTTTTGCATAGGAGATTTTAGCATAAATTATCATATCTCTATCATACCTTTTGGTTAGAATTTAAGTATCTATAAAATAAAAGGATTTAGAAATGAAAAAAGTAATAAGTTTAATAGGATTGGTTGGTAGCCTATATGCTACAGATGTAAATTATGCAGATTCCGTGTATGTAGGAGTAGATGGTGGTTTTTTAAGTTTTGGTGGTGATTCATTACATATGGAAACGATTGAAAAAGGTAAATCAACTGAGAAGAAAACATTTACCGATGTTTCAGGTGCACCTGTCTCACTTAAAGTTGGATTTCAACATTTTAATGGTAATCGTGTAGAGGTTTACGCAAAATACAATGACATAGATACAGATGGAGGCACAATATCGACAGACAGTTATGGAATTAATTATCTTTGGGGATTCTCTTCTCTTTCCGATAATGGAAAGCTAATGCCTTATATCTTAATAGGTGGAGGAACTGGTACAGCAGATTCGAGTAAAATTAAACAGATGGACAATAACGATGTAACAGAGATAAATCTAGGTGTAGGTATGCATTATCAGTTTAATAAATCGTTGTATGGTAGTTTTAGTTACATTAACAATACCATGATTTTTGACAATGCAAAAGATAGTTCCAATAGAAACTTAGACTTCTCAGATATCACAACAAATACGCTTCATGTTGGTTTGAGTTATCATTTTTAGAGCTTTATTTAGGTATTAATTAACGCTTTTGAAAAGATATTAAAAATAAAAGGATTTAGAAATGAAAAGAGATTTTAAAAAGACCTTGCTCTCATTGGGGCTTATGTCTACACTGTTTATAGGTTGTGGACCAAGTGCTGATGATATTATGAAAAAAGCAAAAATTTGGAACGATAAAAGTGAAAAAATTACGATAGAACAATATAGTGGAGCAGTACAAAGCTCTAGTAATAGAGTTGAAATATACCAAAATACGAAAGAAAAGCTTTCTAAAACAGCATTAGGTAGGCTAAATACAATTTATGCATGGGAAAATTTACAAGGCATGAAGTGCGAAGAGAATGCTGTGACCTATAGAGTAAAAGTTAGTGAAAAAGACAATAGTATTGACGAATACTACTCTGCAAATATACACTGTAATAGTACAGAAGGCAAGAAATTTATTTCTGTTATTAGTATTGAGAAGTTGATTGAGGTTTTGGAGGAGTAGAGTTTAAAATGTATGTAAATAACTTGAATTATAATGAGTTAATTCAAGTTAGTAATAAAAAGTATCAGCAGGTACATACTCATATTCCATAGAGCAACCTGGGGACATATTGCAACTCACTTGATTGGAGATATCAGCCATTGCTGTTGACATAGCCATTTGTCGTTTCATTTGCATCATAGCCATTTGAAATTTCATGCCATCTTCTGCAATTTTACGCATCTCTTCTAGTTGCTCATCTTTTTGAATTTTATGTCCATTTCCTAGAGTTGCAACACCTTTAATAGGACGATTATATTTAAATGTACCATCATAATGCACAATACAGTTTTGACAAGCAGAAGTATACTTTGCATCGACAACTGCATCTCCTTCTAGCATCCCATTTTTTAGTGTTCCATGAGTTGTTTCTATTGCTGTTTTAGTTGTATAAGTTAGAACCCCTTGACCATTGGCATAGCCATCTTTACAGCTACCTGTCCATGTAATTGTTTCATCTTCTTGTGCATCTGCATTCCATACCAAACAGCCTTTTTTGGTTGGGTGATACTTTAGTTTTACTTTTTCGCCATTGGTTAAAACCAGTGTACCAAAGGCAAAAATACCATTATAAAAAGTTCCACTATATTGACTAGGACATGTTGGACAGCTTTTTGCTCTATTCCATTTATAAACGGCTTCTCCTACAATATTGTCATTTTGAATAGTACCAGTGAGTATATCACCTGTTTTATATAGACATTCACTGTACCCATCTATCTTACCTTTTTTCATGATGGTAGTACAACTTTTAACTTGGGTTGGACTACTATAGTTATATATTACTTTACCTTTTCCCGATGCATAACCATCTTTACATTGACCTGACCAACTAAGTGGTTTTTCTGTAGTATTGTCATCCACCCAAACTTTACAGTCTTTTGTACTGTTTGCCCATTCTGCTTGGGCGATATTAGAACCCAATAAGATTAAACTTATGAAAAAGAGAAATAAAGATTTGAATTGATTATTCATCTTGAAACACCTTATTTAATAGATATTTAATTATATTAAATAAATTATAACATAATTAAGTATGATTATCCTAAATTATAATATTTTAGGTATTGAAGTAATAGATAAGATATAATATCTTTTAACACTAAATTAAAGGATTTTCATGAAAGCAGTTATTATTCTAGCCATACTTTTTGCTATAGGTATTATCGTTTTAATGTATAAAAGAGAAGCTAATATTAAAAAGATGGCATTCTCTTTTTTTATTCTTTTAACTATTATTGGACTGGCTATTGTAGGGAATGTTATGCGTTCGGTGATGCCACTCTTTTTAGCACATATTATTGCACTTATTATGGCTTATGGTGGGCTTGTTTATTATGTGTTTAGAGAAAAGAGTCAGTGGATACTGTGGTTATTACCTTTGGCTACATTGGTTTTATATGTTGTTATTGCATGGGTAGGGAATGAGCATGTTATTTGGTTTTCGTAGGGTGTAGACCCTGTCTACACCGTCAAAACCAAATAATGAACTTCATAAAATACTAAATATTTATAACACGGTGTAGTCGGGGACTACACCCTACGGATTTTTAATGTAAAACCAACTCTAAAAAAGTTTCTGTTTTAAGGGATGCTCCACCTACCAAAACACCATCTACATTATCTATAGCAGCTATTTGGGCAATGTTTGCTCCTTTTACACTTCCACCATAGAGTAGGGGTTTGTCAACAACTTTTTTAAGTGCATCATGGGTCATGGTTATCTCTTCTACAGAAGCTGTACGACCTGTACCGATAGCCCAGATAGGCTCATAGGCAACCATGAAGTTTTCGTAAGTAGTATCAATACCTTCAAACTGAGAAACCAAATGTTCCATAACAGCTTCAAGTCCTTGTTCTCGTATCTCTAGTGATTCACCAATACAGTAGATGATTTCAAAGCCTTGCTCTTTGAAGAAAGCAAATTTTTTAGCTACTACCTCTTGTGACTCACCTAAGATATCACGTCTTTCAGAGTGACCAATAAGAATGGTATTGATATTGAACTCTGCAAGTTGTTCCACACCCACTTCACCTGTGTAAGCACCACTCTCTACAGGATAAGCATTTTGAGCTCCTATAGTAAAGTCTCCCTCATAGGCATCGAGTGCTGTTAATGGTGGGAAGATAAAAACTCTATCCTCTTCATTTTTATCTACGAGCTTTCTTTGTAGGTCTTCAATATAGTTTTCAGTTGATTTTCTAGTATGGTTTGTTTTAAAATTTGCTGCGTATATCATGTTTACCCTTGTAGGGTGTAGTCCCCGACTACACCATGTTATTGTATTTGAAATAGTATATATATTATTCCACTGTATATTTGACGGTGTAGTCGGGGACTACACCCTACGGTTTTTATGCCTTTAAAGCTTCAATTCCAGGAAGTGTTTTACCTTCTAATAGATTTAAACTAGCTCCCCCACCTGTACTAACAAATGTCATCTCTTCAACATCTCCTGCTCTTAGAGCAACATCGGCTGTATCTCCACCCCCTACGATGGTAGTTGCATTAGCATCGGCAATATTATGAGACATTTTTAGGCTACCTTTTGCGTATTTATCCAATTCATAAACACCCATTGGTCCATTCCAAATGATAGTTTGTGCATCATTTAAGACTGTACGGAAAAGTCTTGACGAGGCAGGTCCAATGTCTAACCCCATCCAACCATCTGGAATCTCTTGAGATGAAACGTATTTAGAGGGGACAGTATCTGAGAATTCAGGAGCAACAATAATATCAACAGGTAGGTAAAACTTTACCCCTTGTTTTCTAGCTTTTATCATAATGGTACGTGCTTCATCAAGAAGTTCATCTTCAACCAATGAGTTACCAATCTCATAACCTTGTGCTTTTAGGAAGGTAAATGCCATTCCTCCACCAATGATTATTTTATCTACTTTGTCGAGAAGTTGTCTTAGGGCTTCAAGTTTACCTGAAACTTTAGAACCTCCTACAACTGCTACAAATGGACGAATAGGGTCAGCCAATGTTTTGTCAAAAAAGTTTACCTCTTTTGCAAGTAGAAATCCAGCTGCTTTGTGGTCAGCGTCAAAAAGTCTAGCCATTGCATCTATGGAGGCATGAGCTCGGTGACAAGCACCAAAGGCATCGTTAATGTAAATGTCTACCATAGACGCCAACTCTTTTGCTAACTCTATATCATTACTCGTTTCACCAGCTTCATAACGAAGATTTTCGAGAACAAGAACTTCACCAGCTTCAAGTGCTGCTGCTTTTGCTTTTGTATTTTCCCCAATGACATCTTTTGCTAAAGTAATATTATCGGCTATTTTAAGTAGAGTTCTAAGTCTTGTAACAACCGTTGCTAAAGAGTACTTCTCTTGATATACTCCAGGTTCTGGTCGTTCATAATGTGAAGCCAAAATAACTTTACAGTCACGGTCTAAACAGTAACGAATACTCTGCAAAGCTCCACGGATTCTTCTATCATCGGTAATGTTTCCATCTTCATCTTTTGGAACGTTAAAGTCACATCTTATAAATACAGTTTTTCCTGTTATATCTAAATCTTTAATTGTTTTCAATCTTTTTCCCCTTTGCAATCATGTATCTATTTTGAAATGTGTACAGCCATGTCTACCAAACGTACAGAGTAACCCCATTCGTTGTCATACCATGATAATACTTTTACCATGTTTCCACCAATTACTTGAATGGTGTCCATAGCAACTACAGAACTCTGCTCTTCACCTACAAAGTCTTGAGAGACTCTATACTCAACATCTACACCTAAAATTCCTTTGTGTGAACCTTCACTTGCTTTTGTAAAGGCAGCTTGTACCTCTTCAACGGTTACATCTTTTCCCAAACTGACTGTTAAATCAACCATAGAGACATCAGGAGTAGGAACACGAATGGCTTGACCGTTAAGCTTTCCTTGTAGTTGTGGAAGTACTTTTGCTATGGCTTTTGCTGCACCTGTGGTTGTTGGTACTAAGTTGGTTGCACCAGAACGACCTTTTCTTGGGTCTTTTTTATGTTTACCATCTAAAATTGGCTGAGAAGCTGTATAGGAGTGGATAGTAGTCATAAGTCCAGACTCAATTTTAAAAGCATCATCTAAAACTTTTGCTACAGGAGCTAGACCGTTAGTAGTACAAGAAGCATTTGATACAACAGTTTGACCAGCATATTCATCTTCATTAGCACCAATGACAAAGGTTGCTGTGTCATCTTTTGCTGGAGCAGAGAAGAGAACTTTTTTAATGCCACTATCAAGATATGGCTGAACAGACTCTTGGGTTAAAAAGACACCTGTACACTCTATAACCACTTCAGCACCACACCCTACAAAGTCAATTTTTGCTGGTTCACGCTCTCCAAAAAGTTTTGCTTTGGTATCACCAATATATACATAACCATCTTTTACAGAGACATCTTTTCTTGTACCATGAACAGAGTCATACTTAAGACCATATTCAATAATATTTTCAGCTCCACTGGCGTTAACAGCTACCAATTCAATATCATCTCTATCAGCAATAATTCTTGCGACACATCTACCTATTCGTCCTAATCCATTTATAGCAACTTTAACAGCCATTTATTTACACCTTTAGTTTAATATGATAAAATTCTTTATAGTTTACATTAGTCGAGGTTATTGGTTGTTTAAAAATACTAAAGAGAGTGTTGCACTTTTTGGGGGGAGTTTCGACCCTCCACACATTGGACATAAAAAGGTTGTTTTGGAGGCTTTAAATGTGTTGAAAATTGACACAGTAATCGTCGTTCCTACATTTTTAAACCCGTTTAAAACAGGTTCATATTTTAATACTGAACAACGGCTGAAAATGACAAAAGAGATGTTTGAAGAGTTTTCAGATGTAAAAGTGAGTAATTTTGAGATAAATGAGGGAACTCCTACACCTACCATAAAGAGTTTAGAGTATTTTCAAAAAGAATATGAGGTTAAATATTTAATAATCGGAGCTGATAACCTTGCTTCAATTGATAAATGGTATAATTTTAAAAGCATAAACGAGCAAATTACATGGGTAGTTGCTACAAGAAGAGGGTATAGTGTAGATACCTCAAAATTAAGAGCTTACAAAATCTTAGAGATAGATGTAGATATAAGCTCAACACAAATACGAAAAAACATCGTGAAGGATAGACCATATATGAACATGGACGAAAGAGTAGAGAGAATAGTAGCTTTTTTAGATAGTAAAAAAGCAGAAGAGATAGAGTCATTTAATTTAGAAGATGTAGATTATTTAGCAAAAAGAGTAATTATTGCAAACTCTTTAGGTGCGAAACATTCAGCATCATTGGCAACACAGTTAAAGGTAGAGCTTAAACCTTTGGGTGAAAATTTTCTACATGTAGATGAGAGTGAAGATTGGGTGGTAATCGACTTAGGTGATATTTTGATTCACATTATGACCAGTGAAGCCAGAGAAATTTACTCTTTAGAAGATTTTTTAACAGAACTTTCAGCAGGTAAATTTAAGACTCAACAGCTTACATAAGACCAGTCCTATCTTTTAGTCACTAAAACGACCTACCTAATTTTTAACTTTAGGTCGTATCTTCAATAATCACGTTAAATAGCAATATTAGGAGAAATTAATCTAACACAAACCTATTTTGATATATACTTTGCAATACAAAGTACTTTGAAAAGGAACAAAATGAGTGAAAAAGATGAGGTTTTACGACAAATATCAGAGATTAAGCACCATTTGGTAGATAAAGAGAGTTTTTTTCCTTATAACTACAACGCTTGTCATGTTTGGTCTGTGATTGCAGTGGTTTTAACTTTTTTGATGATACCAAGTTATGAAAATAGCGTGACTTTTGGAACAACAGTTGTTACAAGTTTGGTTCTTATAGGTTTTGTAATAGAGGGTGTTCTAACAAAAAAAGTAAACGAAAGCTACGATATAGACGACTGTACTCGTCGTCAAGCATTTATAATGAAAAATTTTATTATGATTTCACTCTTTGCGATTGTCTTTAGTGCAATTTTGGCAATGATGAAACTCTATATACTTATTTTTATTTTATGGCTCTTTCTTATCTCTTTGGGGTATTTTGCCATTAGTTTTGTACTCAATGTCAAAGCGTATGAAAAAATAGCCATGTTTAATGTTCTTAGCTCTGTGGCACTTTTGAGTTATGGGGCTTACTTTGGACTTTTAGAGAGTAGGGGAACTTTTTTGAGTGTTGTGCAAGGTGTGGTTATCTTGGGTTTAGCAGTTCTTCCCACTTTGGTCGCACTACAACAGCAAAAAATTGAAAAATCAGATAAGGCTTGTGGTGTTTGACCCACTTTTACATCAACCTGTGCGTTCAAAACTGCTCTCACTGTTAATTGCTAACGATGAGTTGCCTTTTAAGGCTCTAAAAGAGTCACTCTCTGTGACCGATGGAAATCTCTCTAGCCATCTAAGTAAGTTAGAAAAAGAGGAGTATGTACTGATAGAGAAACTTTTTGAGGGGAAGCGACCTAAGACGGTGGTGCATATTACCTTAAAAGGGCGAGAGGCTTTTGCTCTATATATAGAGGAATTACGAAAATTTATAGAAGAAAATTAATATATCAAAAAACGTTACTACCATTTATTTAGGAGAAATTAAAATGAAAAGAATAATACTGACAACACTACTAACAGCAACAAGCCTAATGGCATTAACCAATATGGAAATAGCTCAAAAATCAGATAACGTCACTGATGGTTTTGAGAGTTCTATTGCTCAAATGGAGATGATACTTATTAATGCTTCGGGTCAACAAAGCGTTCGAGAGCTGGAAATGAAAACACTAGAAGGTGAGAATGGAGACAAAACCATCTCTACTTTTTTAACCCCTGCTGATGTTAAGGGAACAAAAACTTTAACGCATGAACATGTAGATAGAGACGATGACCAGTGGTTGTATTTACCAGCACTTAAGCGTGTAAAGAGAATTGCCTCTTCTAACAAATCGGGTTCATTTATGGGTTCTGAATTCTCTTATGAAGATATAGGAAACCAAAACTATAACAAGTTTACTTATGATGAAAAAGTGGAAGAGGTAGATTTGAATGGTGTGAAGTGCTATAAAGGTACACGTATTCCAAAAGATGAGAACTCAGGCTATACAAAGCAGGTATCATGGGTAGCGATGGATAGTTTTTTACTTCAACAAGTAGAGTACTATGACCGTAAATCAGAGCTACTTAAAACGGCTGTTTTCTCTGACTATAAGCAGATAGATGGTGTTTGGAGAGTAGGGCGAATTGAGATGAAAAATCATCAAAATGATAAAAGTACCATTTTGATTTGGAAAGATGAGAAGATAAAGGCTGGGTTAACGGATAAAGAGTTTAATAAGCGTGTGTTGAAACAATAAGCGTAGGGTGTAGTCCCCGACTACACCGTCAAAATTAAAATGGCATAAATAAAAATTTTAAATATATAAAATGGTGTAGTCGGGGACTACACCATACAGGAGCAAACATGCAAAAAATAGTAACATTGTCTTTTATTGTTTGTT
>JALXFN010000069.1 GCA_027068975.1 Campylobacteraceae bacterium
CTGTAAGTTATTTTAAATTTTTAGTAAAAAATGAAAAACCAGTAAAAGCACAGCAAATTTATAAGAATCTCTTTACGAGAGATAATTTATCAAAAGAACAACAGGCAGAACTTTTAATGGAATATGGTCTATTTTATACTCAAATAAATACCAATAAAGCCAGTGTCTATTTAAAAAAATCGTTGAAAATTTATGAAGGATTATCTAAAAAATATAACAAAGAGTATAAGGAGATAGGGAAAATATTAGACTTATTAAAATCTAAAGGGGCTAATTAAGTAGAGTAAATACTATCTGTTATTAGTATAAGGTACAATAACAGATAGTCATAGAGAACTATTCTAAATCAAAAGCAGCGTCAGTTGCCCATTTTGTGACGGCCTCTTTGTCTGCATCTGAAAGTTTTGCCTCTTTGTGTATAAGTAAATAGCTTGGAAGAGGCATTTTACTTTTAATGGCTTTAGGAATTTTTTGAAGAAATTTGAGTTTCTTCTCATCTTCATAACTTGCCCATGTAGAGAAGTTCATATGTTCACGTCCCTCTTTTACATGATATTTAGTAAACCATGATACAGGAGCAATACTACTATACCACGGAAAAGTCGTATGGTTTGAGTGACAATCAAAACAACTACGTTTTAAAATAGCCTGAATATTTTCAGGAGCTTCAATTGAATCTTCAGCCTTAGAAGGCACATCTGCTGGAACATCCATAGGAACAAATTGAATTCCTATAAATATAAGTACGATTAGTATTAGTAATTTTTTCATAAAGACATTATAGATAAATAAAACTTAAATATAATAGAAAATTATTATAATATATTACAATAATATAAAACTTGAGATTGTCTTACATCGTTTTAAAATAATTGATATATATCTATAATTTACTAATCAATTTATGATAAAATGTTACTTATTATAATTATTAGTTCAATATATACAAAGGAATAATACATGACTAAATTTGCTCCACTACTATTATCGGCTTTACTTTGCTCAACACCTCTCATAGCAGATGCTAATCCTGCTGAGCTCTCTTCTCTTATAGGCGATATGATGGAAGAGGGTAACTCTCTGAACTATACTATTAATCTTGCGGGTAAACAGAGAATGCTTATACAGAAAATGAGTAAAGTTGCATTGCTAATCTCTTTAAGTATAGAGAGTCAAGAGAATAGCAAAAAGCTTGATAGTTTTGCCAAACTTTATGACCAGACATTAAAAGGTTTTAAAAAAGGTGATGATACTTTAAAATTGAAAGCTACTGAAAATAAAGATGTTTTAAAAAAAATAGAGGATGTAGAGCAGAAGTGGAAACCTTTTTATGAAAATGTTCAAAAAGTTGTAGCCGATGGTGTTAAAGCTAAAGATTCTATTGACTATATTATTAAAAATAATGAAGAGATGCTTTCTGTTTCTAATGATTTGGTTACAGCCTTTGAGGAGTCTAATAAAGATTTAGATTATTTGAGCAAGTTTAGGCTTCGTGTTGTTAACCTAGCAGGTAGACAGAGAATGCTTATAGAGAAGATGACAAAAGAGAAGCTACTTGTAAACAAGCTTAAAGATGATTCTTATAAAGATAAATTAAAAAAGAGTATAGAGCTTTTTGATACTTCATTGACAACATTGATAAATGGTAATAAAGAGAATAATATCTCTAAGCCTACTAATGGTGATTTGAAAGCAGCGTATGATAAGGTTGAAAAGCTTTGGAATAAGCTTAAACCACTTTATGAAAAAGAGAAGTTAGATAAGAAAGAGTTAATGGTTATCGTAGATGAAAGCAAAGAACTTTCAAAAGAGATGAACGCTGCTGTTAAAAAAGCTGAGACAGTTTTAGAGTATTAAAAAATTACTTACTTGTATATTTCCCAATAACTATTGGGAAATATTACTTTTACGGTTATTTGTTGACTGCAACTTTATAAGTTGGGTCATCCTCTTCGTAACTACAAAATGGTCCAGCAATTGTTAGTACTTTTTTACAGTCATCAGAGAGGTGTTTGAGTGTAAGCTTTTTACCCTCTTTTTTATACTTCTCTGTTAATGTATCTATTGCTTCTGTACCTGAACTGTCCATAACCCTTGCATTTTTAAAATCAACAATAACCTCATCAGGGTCATCTTGTGGATTGAACTGTTCATGAAATGAAGTAACAGAACCAAAGAAGAGAGGGCCCTCTAAGTAGTAGATTTTTTTATTATCTTTTTCTTCTGTTTTAGAAAAAATCTTTGCATGTTTCCAAGCAAATACCAGTGCAGAGATAATAATACCCGCAATAACTGCTACTGCTAGGTCAAAAAAGACAGTAATAATGGTTACAACTACCAGTACAAAAGCATCTGATTTTGGCATGTACTTAATACGCTTAAGTGATGAGAACTCAAAGGTTCCTATACTTACCATAAACATAATTCCTACCAATACAGCAACAGGAATTGCAGCAATAACCGATGAAAAACTAACTACCAAGATAATGAGTAGAACAGCAGCCGTAAAAGAGGAGAGTCGTCCTAGTCCTCCAGAGGTAAAATTAATAACACTCTGTCCAATCATTGCACAACCTGCCATTCCACCAAAGAGACCAGAAGTAGTATTTCCTAAACCTAGTGCTACACACTCTTTGTTTCCTGAACCACGTTTTCCTCCCATCTCATCTAGTACAGATAGTGTTAATAATGACTCAATAAGCCCAACAAGTGCTACAATAACTGCTGTAGGTAGAATTATCTTCATAGATTCTACAGAGAAGAGTTCACTCATAGGCATTACAAAGGTAGGCATAGAGACATGAGATAAATCAGCTAAGTCACCTACAAGTTTGGTATCTATACCTGTAAAGTAAACCACCAAAGTAATAGCAACAATAGCAATTAATCCAGCTGGAATAGCCTTTGTTATTTTAGGTAGAAAGTGCATGGTTAGCATGGTAATTAAGATAATAATATACATGATGTAGTTTTCAGAGAAACTGGCTTTTATGACTTCTAACCAACCATGATACTGTTCTACATTTTTAGGTTCTAAAAATTTTAGTTGAGCCAGTGCAATAACAATAGCCAAACCATTTACAAAACCAAACAGTGCAGGTTGAGGGACAAGACGGATAAATTTACCCATTTTAAGTAGACCTATAACTATCTGAATAAGACCTGCAATGATAGAAGTAACTAAGATATAGTTAAGTATCATCATAGAGAGAGCCTCTTTGTCTAAGTCAGGGTACATCTGATTTACTGCTAATCCCAATGAGACAAAGACAACAGCAACCGAACCTGTAGCTCCTGATATCATACCTGGTTTACCACCAAGTAGAGAGGTTATAAGACCAATAATAAATGCTCCATAGAGACCTACCACAGGAGAAACCCCTGCAATAAATGAAAAAGCAATAGCTTCTGGCACTAAGGCAACAGCAACTAAAGCTCCTGATAGAACATCGTTTTTAATGTTTTGCGTAGAGTAATTTTGTAGATTAAACAAACGTAAATTCCTTTAAAAAATAATGGCAAATTTTAGCATAATTATTAAAGGGTTTAATTGAATAAAGTAAACTCCTAAAAAATCTTTAGGAGTTTGTATTGTTAATTGTTATAATTAAAAAATTAACTAATTACTGACTTCCAAGTAATGTACCGTTTTGAGAGAAAATATATGTTTTATATTCATTCTGATTACTACGTTTAACAGTACTTAATTCTAATTTGCTATTAATAATCTGAAGATCTTTAATGTCTAAATCTCTCTCTGTTATAAAATTATCTATAAACGATATACGTTGAAGAGTCTCTCCTTCAGAAATAGAGAAAGGTATTCCATGCTCACCAGCATCATGATAATTTGTAAAGTATGCAACTTCTCCAATACTACCTACATAATTTATTCTATTACTATCACCCTCCAAAAATAAATCATCTATTTGAGAATGGTCTTTACAATTGGCTCTATATAATCTACTAGCAGGAGCTGCACCGTTAGAAAAAGCATCAAGTTTAAAAAAGAATGTATCTCCTTGTACAAGAGGAAGCTTTTTAATAGTAGGTTGATGGAAAAGAAAATCTTCAGGATGTAGAGCTGAAGCAAGATTTAAAATTGTACTGTCAACCTCTCTATTGCACTCTTGGGAACTGTTATCATTTTCTAATATAATGTCATCCATAGAGAATGAAGCTCCCCTTATAAATATCCCATTAACACTCAACAATGTCAAATTAGGATTTATATCTTTTAGGTCTTGTTTTAAATTTCGACTAAAGGTGTGCCATGCTCCATCTTTTGTTGAAGTTCCTAATCCATGTAGCCAAGCAGTATCATAATCAATAGGAGCATAGAGTAAAAACCTAAAACCATCATCTGTTTGAACATTTACAAAAACTAAAAAAAACTCAGAACTTTTTATACTCCACTTTAAAATCTTTTCCGTTGTATTGTTCCATGCCTTAGGCAACCATGGGTATTGTCCATTAACAAAACCATTGTCCTCTATACCATTTCCTTCAAAGTGAATCACTCTTCCATGTTCTGAATCTGTAACATTACTAATAGTTGCACCTGTAGGGGTGTTGTCGTAAATACTCCATCTGTCTATTGTACCATCTTCTGCATCTTCATAAACTGTTGCATTTGAAAATATTGTTATGAGGGTTAATCCAAGTGTAACTTTGCTTAATAACTTTTTCATCTTTTTCCTTTTTAAATAGATTTAAATATAATATAACATAAATTAACTAAGAGAAAAGAAAAAATAGGAAAACAATGTTTCCCTTGCATTTAAGCTAATGGCTTCTTTGCTTCATAAAAAATACTTGAGGGTTGAGAGTAGTTAGGTACATTGTCATAGGTAAATACAGCAAAATATTTATCTATATTGATTGAACCATATTTATCATAGGTATAGTTATCTGAACCAGCATAGAGTTTAACTCCATCAAATGGGTTTTTAGGTGTATGCCAACGGTTTCTTACAACATAGTAACCTACCAAATCATCATCTTCTACCTTATCCCAAGTAATTTTGATTAACTTGTTTTCTATAGTTGTTTTGAGATTAACAGGTGAGGGTATTGGGAATTTTCTACGTTTTATGTATTTTACTTTTAATTTAGCAGCTTTTTTACCATCATATGCCCAGTTTATAACATGGTCACGGCTTAGTACAGAGGTAGGACGAATAATAAATTTTGCTTCATCACCTGCTCTATGTTTCTCTTCAAGAGCCAGTTTTGAGTAGTGGTCAAAAATAAAATGATGTTTCTTCTTTGAACCAAGTTCTGCTGAACTTACTTCATAACCAATAAACTCTATACGCTCTCTATCTTTAATGTCTTGATACGTAAACTCTTCTAAGTCAATAAACTCAACGTTATAACGAATATCTACCTCTTTTTTAACAGTAGAAGTATTTGATATCTCTATCCAAGCATCGGTAATAATTGCTTCATCAGGATTGGGTAGGGTTGTAAGGTCAAAGGACATATACGCATAAATCTTCTCATCATCTTTGTTAAATCCACAGGCTAATGTTTCATGTGTAATATCATCTGGTGCTATAGTCATAGAGTTTTGTAGCTCTATACTTACTTTATGACTAGGAACAGTATACTTTATGTCTATAGATGGTCTATAATGCAGTCCTCCACCTTGGTTTCCATAACCAATATCGAAAACCATTATTTGTGAGTCTCTTCCTACAGGTAGTTTGGTAGGACCTGCCAATTTTAGTGTAATTTTACCTTTTTTTACCTTTTTTTGAACCATTCTATTTTCAAATTCGTTACAGTCCCAATGTGACCAGATGCCTTGTGTTAGTTTTTCAGAAGGAATACTTGCACCCAGTGTTTTTACATGTTTAGCCTTATGTATTTGGTCAAAGTCACGTATGTTTGAAACACTCCCTTGGTCTATAATAGAGAGAGACCACTCACCAAACTTTTCTATTTTTGCCGATACACGGTTTAGTGGGTAGAGAGAAATTTTAGTATCTAAAACAATAGCATTTTTAGGAATACTAGATAAATCAAAAGTCATAACTCCATAAGATATACCTCTACCTTCACTTACTCCCACCTTTAAAGAGTTTACCCCGAAATGTCCATGGTTTGCTTCAGGTGATTTCTCAGCAACATAACCAATCTCTGAAATATTAGGGAAAATAGTTCTTGAAAATTCATGTTCATCAAGTAGCGTTTTTAACTTTACTTTAGGAGCGTAAGGAGACTTAGTTTTTGTTAGTTTATCGACAGCTCTTATATAGTAGAAGTAGAGAGTACCACTCTTTAGGTTCTCATCTCTAAAATTTTTGTTGCAAGTAACTCCAATAAGAGATGATTCATTACATGCCATTTTGTTGTTTAGGTTTCTATATATTTCAAAGTATACATTTGGATTCTCCTCATACTCCCAACAAAGAGAACAATCATTGTTAGAGAAGCTATCTATATGAAAGTTGTCTACTCTTTTAGGTGCAGATTTTCCATAGTTACTCGCCTCACTAAGTGCATAGAGTAGGGCAGGTATGTTCTCTTGTACTGATTCCGTCATGTTTTGAATGTAGTCTGGAATATTACGTGTTCCAACTTCTACAACGATGGCGATAATGCCTTTTGAGTAGTAATATTCACGACCAGAACCTGAGATAAGCTTTGTAGGTGGCTTACCACGGTTTATTCCATACTGACGTCCTGTTACTTTATGAATATGGTAGTTCATATTGGCACAAAGAGAGTTCATATCTGTTCCCTCTATTTCACTCTCATGATTAAACTTGTGTGCAGGGAAAAATACATTTCCTTGTGAGTGATAATCTAATGCAATAGTAATATTGTCATGTGCATCTACGAATTTTTTTATAGCAAGTGTTTCAGGTTCAGAAAATGGATGAGGTCCACCATAAACATTACTTGAGGTATTGGTAGATTTTCTGTAACCTACGGAGAAGTTTCGATTTAAGTCAACTCCAAATGTTCCATCACCATTGTCTCGTCTGTTTTTTCTCCAAAAAGAGAAGTGTTTACGTGAGTACTCAAATCCATCAGGGTTGAGACAAGGAACAATATAGAGTGTATTTTTAGTCAGTGTCTCTAGTATTTCTGGGTTATTTGTGTAGTTATTAAGAACGTAATCTATAAAGTCAATAGCCAGTTCATGACCAATCCATTCACGAGCATGAGCTGTTCCTGTGTAGAGTAAAGCAGGTTTTAGTTTAGCATAGGCAACATTTAAAGAAATAGTTGCAAGTAAAATTTCTCGACCTTCCCATGTAGTACCAATATTTTCTAAGCTAATAATATCTGGATATTTTTCAACACATGCTTCAAGAAAAGCACAGCTCTCTTCATAAGATTTATATTGTTGTTTCATTGGTGTTTCCCCTATGTTAATAAGTGAGATTCTAACAGATTGTTGCCTATATGGAGTTTAATGAACTCTATATGAATTATAATATAAATAAATATTTATTATATGTTTCTATTTTAGGGCTATATGTAGAATATTAATCGGGTAGAAAATTCCTACCCGACTTGAAAGCGTATAAAACTTATTTTGTTTTATACTCATCCCATACTGCAGTGATTTTTTCAACCATTTTTGTTTTGATGCCTTTTACATTTTCTAATGCTCTTGGATCTGTTTCTAAAATATGAATTAGCTCTTCATGGTTATAAAAGTCTAATATTTTCTTTAATTTCTTCTCTGTTAAACCTTTTACAGAAAGTAGTAAGTGTTCTAACTGCTCTTCCGAAATTTCAATAGCTAAAGAGGCTTCATCACCGCTTGGTATAGGTGCCTCTTCCGTTTTGAGAGCAGGGACTTTCATAGATTTGATGTTTTTAAGAGCAAAACGGTCTTGGTAGTTCCATTTTTCACTTGGCCACTCTTCAAATGTTCTCTCTTTTACATCAAACATTTTATAAGCAGAGTCGAGTTCATGTAGATAGTGTTCACTCTCTCCATACATTTTTTTCTTCTTACCGAAATAAGAACCATCATAAGAGGCATTATATTTACCAAAAGTAATATGTCTCATGGTTCTTAATAAGTCTGGAGAGATTTTTCCTAGCTCTTCCCAATTAAACATAGGAATATGTGGTTTCCTAAATCTTCCTTCACTTAGAGACCACATGATGTATTGACCTATCCAGTCTCTAATGTATGGGAAAGCAGCAAAAGCAGTTGCACACTCTAAAATACGAACCTTACCATCTTTACCGTAGGCAACATCACATGCCCAGTACTCAGCATTGGCAGCTTTACTTACACGAACGGCAAGGTCAAGAACACTCTTTGGAACATCTATATAATCCATAGAACCACCTTGAGAAGTATTGGTTAGCCATTCCCCTTCAGGAGCCCTTCTCCAAAATGCACATACAGGTTTATGACCTATAAGCATTACACGAATATCAGCTTCCATCGGAACAAAATCTTGGAAATACATAGGGTGATATTTTTTCGTAGAAAAAAGCTCTTTAGCCTCTTTATATGAGTCTACTTTATGTACAAAATACCCTCCATAGTTAGATGGACCATAAGATTTTTTCACTATCTTTGGATACTCTGTTTTCTGTAAAAACTTGTCTGCATTCTCTCTGTTGTAGTAGATGTACGTTTTAGGAATTGGTAAATTATACTTCCATGCAAAACGCGTTACATTCTCTTTTGATTTATTGGAAAACTGTGTATCTAACGATGGAATGAAACGTACATTAGGAAGCTCTCTAGCTATCTCTCTAAAAGTCTCATATGCTGTTGCGGGAATATTTCCTATAAGTACATCTATTTTTTTATCTTTTACCTCTTTAATAAATCTGTTTTTATCTTTTCCCCAGTGATAGGTTACAGTCTCTATTTTATTTGGCCACCCCTTAAAATTAGAGTAGTCGAAAAATCTTAATACATAATCCATGTATAAGAAGCCTAGTTTTGGTAATTCTTTGTTGCTTAAGCCCATTTGTCTATTTCCTTTGTTAGTTTTTTATTTTAGTTTTTTTAGTTTTTCTATCTATTAAATCGACGATTAAATCAATCTTCTTATCGTTAAAATTAAGACCCATCTTCTCTTGTTCTGGTGTTGCAAATGCTGGTATTCCATTTACTTCAAGTACAACATACTCCTCTCTCTCTTGGTCGTAAATAATATCAACACCAGCAATATCAGCGCCACATGCTTTGGCTGCCCTGATTGCTATGTCTACTATCTCATCATTGGCTTCTCTCATAAAGACAGAACCACCTGAGGTGATATTTGTTCTCCAATCATCACCACCAGCTTTTCGTCCATAGCATCCTACAAACTGACCATCTACGATATCTACTCTAAAGTCGGTTTTGTCATACTGTATGAACTTTTCAACAAAAAAGTAACGTAAATCCATTTGGTTAAGAAAAGGCATCAGCATGTCTAAGTTTGCTTCGCTCTCTATTTTAGTGAGACCAACACCGCCCCAGCCATCGGTTGGTTTATAGACCATTTTGTTCCATTTTTTTATAATTTTTTTAAGCTCATCACTATCATCACGATGACATAGACGATAGTCAGCCGTACGAATTCCATTGTTTCTTAATACAAATGAAGTATGAAATTTATCTTCTGTTAAAGAGAAAGCTTCATAAGAGTTAATCATAGGTATTACACGGTTAAGTGCTTGATACAAATAGGTTTGATATATGGTTTGTTCACCAGCATTATAAGAGAAAAAGAGGTCTAGCTTGTTTAGCTTAACTTTGTTATGAACAATGTTCCCATTTTTAGCTGTTGCATGACGTAAATTTATATTATCTATAGTTTTAATATTACGCTCTTTTAATTTTGTTTTTATTTTTTTACCAATAGCTTCCCCACCACTATTTTGGTAAAGCCACATGCCTATAGTTCGTTTTCTTGCCATATTGATTCTCCTTAAATTAAAATTGTTTAAACTCTTGATGATGCGTTAGTATTTTAGTCATCAACTCTATTCTCTGCTCAAAACTACTTTTTAATGCTCTTTCATTTACAGTATGGTCACCATCTCCAAATGGTCCAAAACCATCAAGTGTAGTCACCCCTTGAGAAGCTATGATATTTGCATCAGATACACCACCTCTCTGTTCAGTTAGAAGAATTGTATCTGATATGGTTTCTATTTGTTTTATAAGTCTTGATTGTTCATTGTTTGGCTCCATTACATCTCTTTGAATAAGCCCTGAAAGAGTTGCTTTTGTTCCTTTTACATAAGAGGTATTGGTTATGCTTTTTAGTGCTTTTAAGAGTCTGTCTCTTTCAGAGTTTTGTGTATAGCGTAACTCTAAAAGTAGGGTAGATGCAGGTGAAATAGTATTGGCACCAATTCCACCTTCTATTTTTCCTACATTTACTGTTGTTCCTATTTTTAAGTTGGTCAGTTTAGTAAGTTCTATAAGCTTATGAGCAGCTTCAAGGTTTGCGTTTATCCCTGCCTCATAACGTACCCCTGCATGAGAAGCTTTTCCTTCTATGGTTATGGTAAAAGTTCCTACACCTTTACGTCCTGTAACCACTTCTAGTTTTTCTCCTGCTGCCTCAAAAACAAAACATACATCATAATCTTTTGCAAGTTTAGAGCTAAGTGTTTTACTATTATCAGAACCTGTCTCTTCATCAGATACAAGTAGAATATCTATATTTTCTATTTTTCCATTTTTCTCATAGACATTTCGTAGTGCTTGAAGAGCAACAATATTCCCCCCTTTCATATCACATACACCAGGTCCATATACCCAAGCTTCATCTTCTCTAAAATCTTCAAACTTTCCTTGAGGAAATACAGTATCATTATGACCTAAAAGTAAAATTTTTATGCCATCAGTTTTTGGACTCACATATAAATTATGGTCCCCTATATGTTCACGCTTATAACAGATGTTTTCAAAGCCTAAAGCTTCAAGCCATTTGGTCATATAAGTAGATATTAAATCTACACCAGCTTTATTTTTTGTATATGAATTAATATTAATAATGGTCTCAAGGTCTTTTAAGTATGTCATTGTTTTTTCTTTGTTTTTAAAAATAAGTTTTATGGATTGAGTGTGTGAATTATAACAATCAAACACCCATAAAAAGATGAAAACAAATTGATAAAGTAAAAGATTTTTTTTTATCTATTTAATATAGTTTTTTTCTATATAAATATATATTACATTATATACATTTACTAAAATATATGAAATACTATGGTTAAAAAATTATTTTTATTTAGATATAATAAATTTAAATTAACAATTAAATTATTAGGTAATAGTATGGAAAAAGTAGAAAAATATAATATAGAGTATGAAAAGCCAAAAGTTACACTTCTTCAGCAGTCAGGTCTAGGTGTAGCAGAGATAGCTGCCCGAACCTGTTATGATAGCTTTGAAAATAGTGAGAATGAGTGTGTTAAAAATGCGATGAATAAACTAGATGTTGACGCTGTAAATAACATAGAGGAATCAGAGTTGCTTAGTAACTTGGCTTGGGTTCATCATCATCACTCTATTATAGAACATGCGACAGTTTCATTTTTGGTAGAGGGTATTTCAAGAGGTGTTTTACAAGAACATGCACGTCATCGACTTCAAGCTATTTCTGTACGAAGTACACGTTATACCATGTCATCTGTTATTAACGCTTTTGTAGCATCATTAGAGAGTGGGGTGGAAACATCTGAAGCTTTTGAATTTTTCTTAAGAGAGCTGTTGGCTTTGAACCTTTTTGTCATTACCTCTGAAGAGTATTTAGCCATAGAGATACGTTCTATATACGATAAATTGGTTTTTCAATACAAAAGAGATGAAGGGTTTTTAGTCAATGCTGTAGCAAAATCTTCTTTGCCTTTTATAGAAGAGTTTAAAGGTGATAGTAAAAAACTATTTGAGGCTTTAGAAAATGGTAAAAAGAAAAGAAACGTAGGGGATGCTTTTAAACATATAGTCTCTGATAACTGGAAAGTAGATATGGTGATTACATTTAATATTAGAAGCCTGAAAAACTACTTTGACCTCAGGGACTCAGGTGCTGCATGGTTTCAGATACAGTGGTTAGCCCAAGAGATGAAAAAAGTTACACCTCTAAAGTATTTACGACTTATATCTAAAAAGCACAGAAAAAATTAGCGTACACAGTGAGTAGTAAAAAGTGTTGGTTGATAAAAAATTCTGCCATTTTTTGATACCTCTAAGTAAGAACGGTATTTTTTTATAAACATAGAAAAATCTTTAGCTGTTTTACAACCATATTTGATGGCTAACTCTATTACTTCACTGTTATATTTACCGTTCATCTTTTTCCTTAACTTTATTTTTAATTGTATTAGTATAGAAAAAATATAGAAGAAAATACTTAAACTCATAAAAAATAATTAAATATTTTTAAAATATTATGTGTATAAAAATATAATATATTGATAACTATTATATTCTCACTTTTATTCATATAAAGAAATATTTTATAGTAGTTGACCAGCCAAATAACCACTTGCAAATGACCATTGCAGATTGTAACCTCCACAAGGTCCATCTAAATTCATAACCTCTCCACAGAAGTATAGACCTTCTACTTTTTTACTTTTCATTGTATT
The DNA here is from genome assembly GCA_027068975.1 of Campylobacteraceae bacterium. Lineage (GTDB taxonomy): Bacteria > Campylobacterota > Campylobacteria > Campylobacterales > Sulfurovaceae > UBA1140. The sequence continues at coordinate 12,586 of JALXFN010000069.1, forward strand.
TGGGTCTATCTCTTTTAGTGAAATGCCTCCCCGTGTTATCATTGCCATTTTAAAGCCATCGTGTCCATTAATAGTGAGTGGAGTCTGAGCAAGTAATTTAATTAAGTTATCACGAACTTTACCTGAAAGTTTTTTAAAAGTAAGTGTTGTATCAACCTGAGCAAGTTTACAAAGTTCTACAGCAACAGAAGTAGGTACAAGAGACTCTACCAAAGAGAGGATAGTTTTTTGTGTGTTTTCTTCTTTTAACTTAGATTTAAAATGGTTACGAATCTGCTCTTCATTCATGCCTTTAGTCATATTTATTACAATAGGTACTTCATTAAACTTAGAGAGTAGGGGAGTGATTTCACGTGAAAAATCTAGTACTACTGGACCTCTTATCCCCTGTTTAGTAAATATTAAGTCTCCGATTGCAAAAAGTTTTCTGTATTTTTTAATGTTCACTCTAAGTTCTACTTTTGCAATGGTATCAGCTCGACAATTTGCACCCCATTTCTCTTTTGTCTTTAGAGGCATCATAGCAGGATGCAATTCTGTTACTTTATGCCCAACAGACTCTGCCAAGGGGTAACCGTCACCTTCTGCACCTAAAATAGGGTAGCCCATTCCTCCAGTAGCAATAATAATGTTTTTGGATATGTATGTATGGGTTTTTGTAGTGACACCTATAACTTCTATACCATTCTGTTCTAACTTGAGAACTCTTTGTGAACATAAAATTTCAATACCTAGTTTTTGCATCTCTCTTTCAAGAGCATTTATAATAGTTTGAGCATTATGACCAACAGGAAAAACATGAAAACCATCTGGAGCATGTGTCTCAACACCAATGGTTTTAAAAAAGTTTTGTAGTGCATTATGGTCTAAAGCATTTAATGCTGGACTCATAAAACGACCTTCACGACCAAAAGAGGACATAAAATCATCATTAGACAGGGTATTGGTTAAATTACATCGTCCACCACCTGTAGCCTTTAGTTTTGAACCTATTTTTGACAGTTTCTCCAGTAATAATACACTTTTACCATTTGTAGCTGCTGTTATAGCAGCCATCATGCCTGATGCACCAGCACCAACTATAATTACATCATATTTATTCATGATAGAAGTATATAGTAATAAAACTGGTTTTTATCTATTTAAATACTGGCTGGTAAAAGAATAGGGGAAAGAAAATTCATAAGCTTAAAAATAGAAGTGTTTAGGGTAGGATTATATTATATTTTTAATAGAATTTATATTATGTTAACCAAAAAGTATAAAAATAGGTATCTTGTATTATTTTCAGGAAATTCACCTTTCCTGAAAATAATTATCATCTCATAGCCTCTGCAATATCTTTTTTCTCTGCATGTGCATATATCATCGTTGTTTTTATATCTGAATGTCTAAGCGTCTCTTTTAGAACCAATAAATTACCAGTCTTCCTAAAAAGTTGCATTGCACAAGTATGTCTAAAAATATGTAATCCTTTTCCTCTTATTTTTAACTTTTTCATTATACCAGTAACGCTTACATAGAAATTGCTCCTATTAATGGGCTTTTGGCTATTTTTTGCTTTAAAAATAAATTCATCATTACTTCTATTTATGTCCTTAAAATAAGCCATTTCAGATTCTATTAAATTGATTTTTATTAGTGCTACCTGCTCTTCTTTAGACTTAGTGTCTAGTAGATGAATTTCATAGAAATCTTTCTCATTTTCACTATTTTTCAACTCTGAAACCTGAATATTGTCCAAGGTTAAAGATAAAACCTCCGATACTCTAAGACCTGAAAAAAGCATTAATTTTATACCTAGAGAATGGATATAGCTATAGTGTTTATTTATATTTAAATTTTTATGTAGATATCCTAAAAGCTTAGATATATCCTCTTCACTAAGATAAGAGACCTTCTTTTTTTTATGTGCTTTCTTAGGCATAATGCCCTTAAACTCTTTTTCATAGGTATAAAAATCATCATTATTATCTGAAATATAAATAAAAAATGATTTAAGTACTGAAATATAAAGTGTTTTTGTTTTTGTAGAAAATTCATCTATTTTAGACTCTTCTTCAAGATACTCTAAAAATGACAAAATAAACTCTTTATCTATCTCACTCAACTTTTCGGCATCTCCCTGCTCTTTTATATAATCTTCTAGTTTTGAAAAAATTCGTTTATAGATAATAAGAGAATTTTTTGAAATCTCTCTATGTTTTGCATTTCTAAAATATGACTTGAGCCAACGTTGATAGTCTTTTAGTAAATCACCCTTCTCTAGTACCATTTTTTGGAAATTCCTTATGATTTTTCTAAATCATAACATAATTTAGTATTATGTTATGATTATTTTATTTAAAATAGAGTCGTTTTCTATATATCTATACCACTTTACACATAAAAGACTCTTATTTTTGATGGACATTATGTTATGATTATTATATGAAAAAATAAAAGGCTATAATAAATGCGTTTTCCACTAGACATTGACTCTTCAACTCAAAACTCTCTCATTTTTTGGATAACACGATATATCAAATTTAAAACCAACACACTTTCCTCTCGTAATGTTAAAAATCAATTCTTGATTCAACAGATTATCATAAAGTTAAATAACTCTCCAGAGTCTATAGAGGAAATAGATAAAATTGTTAAAGAGATTCGTAAAGCTGGAATAGAAGGTGTAAAATCATTTTTTATACCTGTTAAAAAACTTTATTATTATTTACTACTTCAGAAACTAGATTCTTTAAAAGAGATAGATGATGATTTAATAATTGATTTTTTAACATCCTCAACAGCAGGAATGAGTGATGCCACTAAAAAAAATTATAGAAATGCCATTTCTAACTTTTTTACTTACATTTCAAATCACAATGAAAATCAACCAAACTCAGGAAATGGATATATATATCATCTCAACATCTCAAATTGGCAAGGACTCTCTGGAAAAAAAGGAAACAAAATACCTTCATACTTAACAGAAGAAGAAGTTCAAAGTTTTCTTCAGGCATTAGATACCTATAAGTTTGTTTCTGACCGTTCTGCAATATTTTACAATTTAATTACCAGGCTTATTTTACATACAGGTCTTCGTATCTCTGAAACCCTTTCTATAGAAGTTAATAAAATACAAGAAAAAGATAACTATTTATTTATAAAAATAGTAGGTAAAGGGAATAAAAACTCTATTATAGAGGTTCCAAAAGAGGCACTTGAGCCTTACTTGACATTTTGGAAAAGAGAACCCTCATGCCCAAATGGACTTCTTTTTTGTTCACCCCAAAACTTTAAAAGAGTTGCTTCTGCTTCATCTATCTCTCATAAAATAAAAGAGCTATTGCATTATGCAGGAATAGTAAAAGACAAAGAGGGAGCTCATCTTTTAAGACATACTTATGGTACTCTACTCTATGCCAAAGTTAAAGATTTAGCATTGGTTCAAGACATGATGAGACATGAAGACCCAGCTACAACAAGAGCTTATACGCATATGAGTAATGACAAAAGAAGAAAAGCCACAGATATTTTAGATGATATTGTTAGAGGTTATTAATTCAAAATATGTTATATTACTTATAAGTGAAAAGGATTAATTATTATGAAACAATTAATAGAAAAAAAGTTAAAAAAGATATTAGAAACTTCAAGGAAGATAGAATACAATGGTATAACTTTATTCCTGCTTAACCGTACAGAATTAGACCAAGTGTTACAACTAGAACTAACGGTAAGAGCCAATGAGCTAGAAAAAGGCATAGAGAAAAAAAACTATTTTTATGACTATGCTAAAATCATAAATCCTGAATATCCTGCGTTCAAATATACACTCTCTATGAAACATAAAAAGAAAGAGATATTTGACCCAGAAAAAGTTAAAAAGGCTCTTCCTGCAGAGTTTCAAATTTGGAAAAACAAGTCACGTGTAGAACTGGAAAAAGAGATAAACCATCCTGACTCCGCCATCACAGATGACCAAGCAAAAAAGCTAAGAGCTGAACTAGAAAAAGAGATAATAGCCAGTGAAGAAAAAATAGAAAAAGTACTTGAAAACTATCATGATTATGATGTAATTATTACTACTTTTGAGCAGTATACCTATTACCCTGCTCTCTATTTTGTTATGGAGCTAGAGGGTGGAAAAACAAAAGCTTCTGACACACACCTAAGAAAAGACGTACCAAACCTACTCTGGTTTCACGATGAACGTCCTTTTTCAGAACTAAGAGCTAACGACCGTATGAGCCGTATTATTCAAACTTTTGACAGATATTGTGAAACTGTTTATATACAGGAGAAGAAAAATAAGATGGAGTTTTAACCCATTCTCAACCTTTTAAAGGCTAAGGAATAAGGAATAGAATTTTTAAAATGAAATATTACTTAAAAGTGAAAATATCTGTGGGGTGTAGTCCCCGACTACACCAACAAAACCAAATATTGCATAAATTAAAATACCTATCATCCCTAACACGGTGTAGACAGGGTCTACCCCCCCCACTACATAAAACCCAATTTTTAAAATTAAAAACATACACTCATAACCTCTTCAACCTATAAGAAATCCCTGCTTGTGTAACCTCTATGTTAAACTTCTCTTTTATGTACTGTTGTTTCTCTTTTCCTGTCCATTTTCGAGTTGGGTCTTTTGCCATCTCCTCTTTTAGTGCGACATAGACTTCATCATCTACTTTTAGGTTTCCTTTTCCTGAACCTCTGCCTTTGGTTGGTTTAGCTTTTAAGCCCTCTAAGCCATTCTCATTGTATTGGTTTATCCAGTTGTACATGGTGCGTGGAGATATAAAAAATATGTCCTGTACTTCTTTAGCTGATATGTTAGAATTTGCTAGTATTTTTTCAATAACTAACATCTTTAGTTTATGCTCGTTATTCCTTATTTTTCGGATTTTATCGTGCCATTCTTCAAGTGTATCATGAGGTTTCAATTTGATATTTTTTGGCATTATTAACTCTTTTTTAGTATATGTTTTTAATTTTAAATGTTAGAATATTTCTATAGCAGTATTTTACTGTATTATTTTAATTTGTTGGAATTTAAAAAGGGGAATTTATGGGTGATTCAGGTAACGCATTAAGTGCAGGTTATGCTAATGAAAGTATTATTAATTTTTTTGAAGTAGAAAAAAACAAAGTAGAATTATTTAATAAAATAATTAATATTTTAAAGGAAGAATATGATGATTTTTTCTATATTGAAAATAATAAAGAAAAATTTGATAGTTTAAGAGATTGTATAATTGATGGACATTTTAAATGGATAGAAGATGTTTCAAGAAATCAAAAAAAAACACCATTTGATTCAGACTATATAGATGAATGCAAATTAAGCAATGATTTTTATAATAATTTTTATCAAATTTTTAATAGAATTATAAATGAATCAAAATCATTTTCAAATAGAGCAAAAAGAAAACTTATTAAATACTCGGATTTTATACTTATATCTCCCAAATAAATAATACTATTTATTTTCTTGATATTTTTCTAATAAATCTATTATTTCTGAGTTATCAGCTTCTTCTATATATTTAATTAATGCCTCCAAATTATTAATTGACTTTGATATACCTTGTTTTATATCATCATTAACAAGTGCTGATAAACTTACAAACAATTCTTTAGATTTTTTCAAGTCATTTATTAAAATAAATTGTGGACTATCTTCTTCATCAGTAAACATTCTTCCCATATTAACTCCTCGTATAATTAATATAGTTTATCAAAAAAAAATAA
>JALXFN010000070.1 GCA_027068975.1 Campylobacteraceae bacterium
ATATTTAACTTATTAATTTTAGTTGTATGTGTAAATTTGTAATTCATAATTATGAAAATGATATAATGCATAAAAAAAATTGAGAAAGTAGATAAATGAATATTATATTTGGACCAGTAAACTCCAGACGTTTTGGAAAATCTTTAGGTATTGACCTAAGTCCTTCTAAAAAACAGTGTAACTTTGACTGTCTCTATTGTGAACTTGACCCTGCTAAAACCATGGGTGCGTATGAAGATGTAATTTCGGTAGAGGAGATTATGAAAGCTTTAAATAGCTCATTAGAAAACTATCAGGATATAGATGCTTTAACTGTTACTGCTAACGGTGAGCCGACACTTTATCCATATTTGTCAGAACTTATGGATGAGATAAACAGAGGAAAAGGTGCTATTAAAACACTTATTCTCTCAAATGCAGCAAAAATAGATGATGAGAAGACGCAAGAAGCTTTAATGAAGTTTGACAGTGTAAAACTTTCTCTTGATTGCGCCACAGGGCGTTGTCTAAAACGTTTAGATAGGTCACATGAGGGAATAGATATAGAGAAAATCAAAGAGGGTATGTTAAGGTTTAAAAAGAAGTTTACAAATCCACTTATTATAGAAATTCTTATGGTTAAAACCATTAATGATAGTACTGAAGAGATAGAGGCATTAAATGAGTTTTTATTAAAATTAAAACCAACACGTATAGATATAGGAACCATCGATAGACCACCTGCTTATACAGTAGAAGCTTTAACTTATGAAGAGTTACGTGAGATTTCTTTGAAGTTTGATAGTTCTTTACCTATTTATATAGCGTCACGTAAAAAAGTCACAGAAAAACCATCGAGATATACAAAAGAGAATATTTTAGAAACACTAAAAAAACGACCATTGACCCAAGAAGATATTGATGTGTTGTTTGATAGTAAAAGTAAAGAAGATTTTCAAGTTTTGGTTAATGATAGAAAGATAGACAAACTTGATTGTGGGGGGTATAATTTTTATATATCACGAAAAGATATAGAGTGATATGGTTAATTATGCTGTTTATTAAAAAAACTATGAAAAACTCTTGACATCAAAGGGTTTTTTGTCTATAATCTCACTCCAATTTAAACGATAAGTTTTTATTGATTGTTCCGGATTAGCTCAGTGGTAGAGTAGATGACTGTTAATCATTTGGTCGTTGGTTCGAATCCAACATCCGGAGCCATAAAAAATATTAAAGTTGACTTCTGCAGTTAGCTCATGAGTTTAGTCTCATTTTAAATTTACTTCATATTTGTTCCGGATTAGCTCAGTGGTAGAGTAGATGACTGTTAATCATTTGGTCGTTGGTTCGAATCCAACATCCGGAGCCACCCTTCATTTAAATTTCAATAACAAATTGTTCTATTATAGGTTTGACCATATTAAGCGTTAAGTTTCAGTTTAAATAAAATGGAAATATTAAATAAATAATCATCTCATATATAGTTTTGACGTGTGACATGGTCACACGGATTTTAATCTAATCAAAATGTAAAACAGAATAAACATCTGCATCTATTCCGTCACGTCCTTTTAAAAAGTCGAGTTCTGCTATGAAACAGGCTTCTACACAGTTGGCTCCAACTTTATTTATAAGTGAAGCTGCTGCTTTGGCTGTTCCTCCTGTTGCGATGAGGTCATCTATAAGCAGTACTCTTGCATCTTCTTTGGGAAAGGCATCTATATGAACTTCTACTTCATCGAAACCATACTCTAATGTATACTTCTCTGAAACGGTAGTATAGGGGAGTTTTCCTTTTTTTCTAATGGGAACAAAGCCTATGTTTAATCGGTCTGCTAAGATGGAGCCAAATATAAAACCACGAGCGTCTATTCCTGCAACATAGTCTAAGTTATAACTTTTATAACGTATTTCTATATGATTTATTAAGGTTTTAAAAGCTCTTGGATTGTTTAGTATGGTGGTAATATCTTTAAAGATAATTCCTGGTTTTGGAAAATCTGGAATATCTCTAATGCTATCTTCAATAATTTTTTTATCTTCTGTTGTTAATGTTGACATATTTACTCTTTTATTTTTTTTGTGTCTGTTAGTATAACAAAAGTCAACCAATTTTAAGACCATTTGGGTAAAATCGCATCTTAAAACAGAGGTCGCAAGAATGGTAGAAAAAAGAGTACTGGTAAAGTTTTCTGGTGAAGCACTGGCTGGAGAAAATGGTTTTGGTATCGACACTCAAATATTACATTTTATTTCTGAAGAGATTAAGTCATTAGTAGATAACGGTATTAGTGTTGCGGTGGTTATTGGTGGAGGAAATATTATTCGTGGTGTTACTGCTGCGGCTGATGGTGTTATTAAGAGAACCTCTGGTGATTATATGGGAATGTTAGCAACAGCAATCAATGGAATTGCTCTTCAAGAGGCATTTGAACATAATGGTTTAGATGCGAGACTCATTTCAGCTATTGATATGCAAGAGATTGGTGAGCCATTTATTGTTCGTAGAGCAAAACGTCATTTAGATAAAGGTAGAGTTGTCGTATTTGCTGGGGGTACAGGGAACCCTTACTTTACAACAGATACAGCAGCAACGCTAAGAGCTTCTGAAATCTGTGCAGAAGTAATCATAAAAGCTACAAAAGTAGATGGTGTTTACGACAGAGACCCCAATAAATTTTCTGATGCAGTAAAATTATCCAGTATATCTTATGATGAAGCACTAAAAGATGAGATTAAAGTTATGGATGACACTTCAATTGCTTTAGCAAAAGACAATGGTTTACCTATTATTGTTTGTAATATGTTTGAAAAAGGTAATTTACTGAAAATAGTTCAGGGTGATAGAGATTTATGTTCTATTGTAGAAGATAAGTCATAAGAGAAAAATTAATTTAGTTAGGAAGAGATATGAAAATAGAAAAGTTAACAGCAAAAGCTTTAGAGAGAGTTGATTTCGATAGATACCTATTGGCAGTATCAGTAGGTAAAAGAGCAAACGAACTTGCTAATGGTGCAGCCCCCTTAGTTGATATGGACCCTAAAATTGATAAATTTACGGATATCGCTTTAGTAGAGATTGCAGAAGGTAAAATCGCAATTAGTTGCGAAGGGTAAATACTTGGAGGCTTTATTAAAAAAAGCACGGAATATTACTACCGTAGAAGAGGCTGAAAAACTTCTCTACGCTTATCATGAAATTTCTTCACCTCTATTTACTAAAGCACTAACAGTAGCAAAAGAGGCACATGTTCACCAAGTACGTAAAAGTGGTGAACCGTATATTATTCACCCCATACTTGTAGCAACTATCACTGCACTTATTTCAAATGATGAAACAATGGTTATTGCTGCACTACTTCATGATGTTGTAGAAGATACAGATTATCTTATTTCTGATATTGTTGAGATGTTTGGTAAAGATGTTGCCTTTATGGTAGAGGGTTTGACTAAAATTGAAATTATTCGTGATGTTGAGTTAATTCCCTCTACTTCTAATGAAAAACTCATCTCTTCTGCGATGACCTTTAGAAAGATGTTGCTCTCTTCTATAAAAGATGTTCGTGTCTTAGTGGTAAAGTTATGTGATAGGTTGCATAATATGACAACACTTGATGCTTTGCCTCTTGAAAAGCAGATAAGAATCTCCGAAGAGACCATGGTGGTTTATGCTCCTATTGCCCATCGTTTAGGTATTTCTAAGCTTAAAAATCGTTTAGAAGATTTAAGTTTTCAGTATATTTATCCTGATGCTTATAAAAGTATAGATGACTATATAGTTGGAAATAGACAGAACCTACACCTGAAATTAAATATTTTTGTAACTAAGATTAATGAACTTATGAAAGAGAATGGTTTTAGAGAAGATCAATATGAAGTGTTTGGACGTGTAAAACACTACTACTCTATGTATCAAAAAATGCAACGAAAAGGGATAGGTATTGATGAGATTCTTGACCTTATTGCTATTCGTATTTTAGTAAAAGAGGATATTGACTGTTATAAAGTTTTAGGTACACTGCATCTAAATTTTAAACCTATTATATCGCGTTTCAAAGACTATATTACTCTACCTAAAGAGAATGGATACAGTACCATACATACCACACTTTTTAATGATGATGGCATAGTAGAAGCACAAATACGTACTTTTGAGATGCATAAAACAGCCGAGTTTGGAATAGCAGCTCATTGGAAGTACAAAAGTGGTCGGGAAGATAGTAAAGAGTCAAAAAACTCTGTTAACTTAGAGTGGCTAGAGGGGCTACAATATCAGAGTGAATCTGTAGAAGAGAGTTATGCTTTAGCTAAAGGTGACCTTTTTGTAGAAGATATTATTGTTTACTCTCCTATAGGAGAGAGTTTTACCCTTCCACGTGACTCAGTTGCTTTAGATTTTGCTTATGCTATTCACTCAGAGGTGGGAAACAGAGCTATTACGGCATTGGTAAATAAACGTAAAGTTTCACTTTTAACCACACTGAAAAATGGTGATTTTGTAAAAATTATCACTGATAAAAATGCTACGGTTCACTGTTCTTGGATAGATGCTGTTATGACTTCAAAAGCAAAAGATGGAATTAAGAGTGCTTGTAACTATAAAATAAAAGAGTGTAACCATTGGGCTGCACTTAATATTTTAACAGAGTTGACAGCTGTTGATAGAGACTTAATAGAGGAGCTGTTTGAGTTGTGTGAGCTTAAAGAGAATGCTTATAAATTGACCTCTAATCGAGAGATCTATAAAGAGGTTTTGGATAAATTTATAGAAAAGTCATCCTTTATTCCTAAAGATTTTGTCTATCCTACTGAGATAACGGAGGAGTATTTTAGATTTATAACCAATCAAGAGATAAAAAATGTAGAGTTTGATTACTGTTGTCACCCTAAAATGGGTGATGAGATAGTTGCTTTTTTTGAAGATGGAAAAGCGACCATACATCATAAACTTTGCCAAGAAGCCTATAAGTTTATGAAAGCTAAAAAACCGATGATTTATGTAGCTTGGGTTAATGAAAAATCAGCTCGTTATCAGTTGATAGTTTCTTTGCAAAACCGTAAAGGAATTTTGGCTGAACTTTTACATAAATTGGCAAGTTTAGACTTAAATGTTTTAAGTATTGAATTGGGTATTAAAAGTAGCGAGAGTGCAGAGTTTTGTAAACTAGAGGTTGAGACCAAAGAGCAGAATTCTAAAAAACTTCAAGAAAAATTGAGCAAAAAGCTTAAATTGATAGAGATGATATCTCTTAACGATGCGTATAAAAAATAAATGAGGGAATGAGTATGTCAAATAGTAGTAATATCAAAATAGCGTTGGATGAAATTAGCAGAGGAACTGCTGAGATTATAGATATGGAACGTATAGAGAATTTGGTAACTAAGTTTTATGAGACAGGTGAGACATATACTGTAAAAGCAGGATTTGACCCAACAGGTGCTGACCTGCATGTAGGTCATGCTGTTCTATTTCATAAATTAAGTGTGTTTCAAAAGCATGGAGCGATTATTCAGCTTCTTATTGGTGATTTTACAGCAACTATTGGTGACCCAACAGGTAAGAGTGAGACGCGAAAGGTTCTTGATAGAGAGACTATTGTTGCCAATGCACAGACCTATCAAGACCAACTATTTCTTTTGCTCGATGAATCTAAAACAGAAGTGGTTTGGAATGCAACATGGTTAGAGAAGTTGGGTGCAAGAGGTATGGTTGAGTTAACCACTACCTATAATGTCGCGAGAATGCTAGAGCGTGATGATTTTGAAAAACGTTATAAATCTGGACAGAGTATCTCAATCTCAGAATTTATTTACCCACTACTTCAAGGGTATGATTCGGTTGCATTAAAATCAGATATCGAGATAGGTGGAACAGACCAGAAGTTTAACCTCCTTATGGGAAGACATCTTCAACGTGTTTATAATGTTGGAAAAGAACAAGCTGTACTTATGATGCCTATTTTAGAGGGTCTTGATGGTGTTCAGAAGATGAGTAAATCACTGAATAACTATATTGGTATAACCGATACTCCAAAAGATATATATGGAAAGACTCTCTCTATTTCAGATGAGTTAATGTGGCGATACTATGACCTTTTAAGTGAGAACTCTTTAGAAGAGATAGAAAAGATAAAAAATGATGTTGCAAATGGAGACTTACACCCTAAAAAAGCTAAGGAAAACTTGGCTTTAGAGCTAACTGCTAGATTCTATAATGAAGAGTCTGCTATGATGGCTAAGAGTGAATTTGATAACGTTTTTAAATCAAATAAAATACCTACTGATATTGAAGAGTTTGAGATGGAAGAGGGCATTTGGATATGTAAAGCATTGGTTGATGCTAAAATAGAGCCATCTACTTCCCAAGCTAGAAGGGATATTAAGCAAGGTGGAGTTCGAGTGAATCAAGAGAAAGTATCTGATGATAAACTAAACTTGACATCTGGAGAGTATACCCTTCAAGTAGGTAAACGAAAATTTGCAAAAGTAAAGGTAAAGTAGTGTCATTTAAATCTTTAAAAATTGGAAAATACACCATAGAAAAACCTATTATTCAAGGTGGTATGGGTGTTGGTATCTCTTGGGATCAACTGGCTGGAACAGTAAGTTTAGAGGGTGGTCTTGGCGTTATATCTGCTGTGGGAACGGGTGTTTATAACAATCGAGAGTTTTCTAAAAAAACAGTTAAAACAAGACCTCATACAGAGGTTAACTTCTATTCAAAAGATGCTTTGGCAAAGATTTTTGAAAATGCAAGAAAAATTTGTGGAGAGAAACCTCTAGCAGCCAATATTCTATATGCACAAAGTGGCTATGGGCAAGTTGTAAAAGATGCTTGTGAAGCAGGTGCCAATATGATTATTACTGGTGCTGGACTGCCTTTAACCATGCCAGAAGCTGCTAAAGATTATCCTGATGTTGCCTTAATTCCTATTGTTTCTACTGCAAAAGCTCTTAGAATTTTATGTAGACGCTGGAAAAAAACACATAATAGACTTCCTGATGCAGTCATTGTCGAGGGACCTTTGAGTGGTGGACATCAAGGTTTTAAGTATGATGAGTGTTTCTTGCCTGAAAACCAACTGGAAGAAATTTTACCACCTGTTGTAGAAGAGGCTAAAAATTGGGGTTCTATGCCTGTTATAGCTGCTGGTGGTGTGTGGGATCATGATGATATTGTGAAAATGATGGAGCTTGGAGCTGATGCTGTACAAATGGGTACACGATTTATTGGTACAATCGAATGTGATGCAAGTCAAGTGATGAAAGAGATGATAATTGAAGCAGGTGAAGAGGACATTAAACTCTTTAAATCTCCTGTTGGTTATCCTGCTCGTGGTGTTAAAAGTCAACTTCATGCTGATATTGAAGCTGGAACAGCACCTAAAATTGCTTGTATTTCAAACTGTGTTGCACCGTGTAATCGAGGAGTTGAAGCTAAACTAGTTGGTTATTGTATTGCTGATAGATTGAGCGATGCTTATGATGGAATTAAAGAGAGTGGACTCTTCTTTACAGGTGCTAATGGTTATAGACTCAAAGAGATAATAACCGTCAAAGAGCTTATGGAGAAGTTGATGCATGGAGAAGACAATTCTTAACAAAACAATTATATACAAATATTTAATATCGCTATTTTTACTACTTTTTTTTACCAATTCACTTTTTGCAGGGAATAACTTTGTAAAAAGTGAAATAAGTAAAGGGGAGTTAAATCTATATTTTACTTCTGATATAGAGAGAGTAACCTATTTTACTTTGCCTGATGCAGATGGAATTACCAAATACATTTATGATGTTCATGGAGGAGTTCTTCCTCCAAATAAAGGAATATCGAAACACTCTTTTAAAAATATTGAGTCTTTTAGAATGGGACAAAACTCTCCAACAAAATTACGTATTATTATTCGTTCCAAACAAAAATTTTCTGAAAATCATGTTTATAATGGTAAATGTTTGACCATTCCATTGGTTCATGATGGTAAAAAAAGTACTAAAGCCACTAAAATTGTTAAGGGTTCAAGAAAAGCATATACAGTTGTTATCGATGCTGGGCATGGAGGAAAAGATAATGGTGCTTCTTGTTGTGAAGTGAAAAAAGAGAAAAAAGTTACACTCTCTATTTCGTTAAAACTTAAGAATATTTTGGAAAATAAAGGTTTTAAAGTCTTTATGACACGAAGTGATGATACTTTTGTGCCTCTTCCTAGCCGAACAGAGTTTGCTAATAAGAAAAAAGCAGATATTTTTATATCTATTCATGCCAATGCAGCACCTAAAGAGAGTCTTTATGATGTTTTTGAAGGTATAGAAATTTACTACTTGTCTCCTGCTAAAACACAAAGAGCCAAAGAAGCAGCAATCAAAGAGAATGCTGTTATGTTTGAGGGTAAAGATAAGTATAGTACGAATGAATATTTATCTTTGCTTAGTCGAGAAAAAATAACTGAGTCACATAAACTTGGTTTAGATGTAAGTAAAATGATGCTTTCAAATGTACGTAACTCTTTTGGAAAAGTTTCAGACGGTGGAGTAAAAACGGCCAATTTCTGGGTACTTGTAGGGGCTCAAATGCCAGCTATTTTAGTAGAAACGGGTTACATTACACACCCAAAAGAGGGTGATAATCTGATGGATTTCTACTATAAAAATGTATTAGCAAAAGGTATTGCCGAGGGTATAGAGCGTTACTTAAAAAATAAGTAGTACCAATAAAAGAGTAATTGTAATGGTTACTCTCTTCTTTATGTTTATCTATTTTTAAAATCTATATAATATTTTTATTAAAGTTATTAATAAGTATAATTATATGATTAATAAAAATTATGTTATAATTTATTTATAAATATTAAAAATAATTGAATTCTGCTACTAAATATGGACTAAGGAAGTTTGATGACTTATGTAACAAAAATATATATGCCTAATAGAGAAAAGTTTAAAACATATATAGATAGCATATATGAGAGTGGTTGGTTAACAAACAATGGACCACTTGTTCAAAAGTTAGAAAAAAAGCTAGAAACCTATTTAGGTGTAAAAAATTTACTTTGTCTTTCAAATGGAACAGATGCTTTACAGTTTGCTTATAGATTATTGGAGGAAGAGGGTAAAGAGGTTATTACCACACCATTTAGTTTTGTCTCTACAACCAGTGCCATTGTTGCAGAACGATTAAAGTCTATATTTGCAGATATTGATAAAGAGAGTTATAATATTGACCCCACTAATATAGAGGGTTTAATTACAAAGAATACTTGTGCCATAGCCCCTTGCCATGTTTTTGGAAATGCCTGTGAAATAGAAGAGATAGATAAAATAGCAAAAAAACATAATCTAAAAGTAATCTATGATGCTTCACATGCTTTTGATGTGAAATACAAGGGTAAGCATATACTTAACTATGGTGATATATCTATAATTAGTTTTCATGCAACTAAAATTTTTCATACTATTGAGGGGGCTGCCATTGTTATTAAAGATGATGCTCTTTATGAAAAAGCAAAAATAGTAAGAAATTATGGGATTGATGCCCCTGATTCAGTTGCGATGTTGGGTATTAATGCCAAAATGAATGAGATACAAGCTGCTATGGGACTTTGCATGTTGGATGAAGTAGATAAAATTTCTAAAGAACGTAAAGAGAGTCATCAGTTCTATACAAAATCATTAAATAGATATGTTCAATTACAGAAAAAGAATCCTAACTCTACACAAAGTTACTCCTATTTTCCAGTTGCCTTTAAAAGTGAAGATGAGATGAAAAAAGTAAAAGAGTCACTGCGTAAAGAGAATATTGTTGCACGTCAATATTTTAAACCTTCACTAGATACTTTACCCTATATAGAGTCTAAAGAGATAATGCACAATTCAAGAGATTTATCAAATAGAATTCTAGTGATTCCTATGCATTCAAATATTGAGTTTAAGGTCAGTGAAATTATTATAAAAACCCTTGAAAAAGGAGTTTAAATGCAAAAAAGAATACTCTTTTTAGGGGCTTCACAGTTTCAAATAGCACCTATCATTTATGCAAAAGAGCAGGGGCATTATGTCATTAGCTGTGATTATCATCCCTCTAACCCTGGACATAAGTTTTCAGATGAGTATCATAATATTAGTACGACGGATAAAGAGGCTGTACTTGAACTATCTCGTAAATTAAATATAGATGGCATTGTCGCTTATGCTTCTGACCCAGCTGCTTCTACTCAAGCCTATGTTGGCAATAAACTAGGACTACCTTCAAATCCTTATAGGTCAGTAGAAATTTTAACGAGAAAAGATTATTTTAGAGAGTTCTTAGAAAAACATGATTTTTTAGTACCCAAGTCAAAAAGCTTTTATAATTTAGAAGAAGCATATAGTTGGTTCAGGGAGTTAGCAAAACCAGTTATAGTAAAACCAGTTGACTCTTCGGGAAGTAAAGGAGTGACTAAGGTGAACAGAAAAGAAGAGTTAGAAGCAGCCTTTAGTTATGCCTTAGTAT
The DNA here is from genome assembly GCA_027068975.1 of Campylobacteraceae bacterium. Classification (GTDB taxonomy): domain Bacteria; phylum Campylobacterota; class Campylobacteria; order Campylobacterales; family Sulfurovaceae; genus UBA1140. The sequence continues at coordinate 10,472 of JALXFN010000070.1, forward strand.
TTTCAAGAGAGAAAAAAGTAGTAATAGAAGAGCTTTTTATTCGGGATGGTTATCAGGTTGCTGGAGATGGTTTTGTCTGTAATGGAAAGTTGGTTTTTAGCTCTTTTGCAAATGAACATTTTGATAAATTGTCTAATAGATTCGTACCCATAGGGGAGAGTTTTCCTTCAATAGAATCAGAGGATAAACTCTCTAAGGCACACACTGAAACACAGAGATTATTAGATTTATTAGAGATTAAAAGTGGTGCTTTAAATTTTGACTTTCACTTTAATAAAAATCAAGAGTTCTCATTTTTAGAATTGGGTCCAAGAAATGGTGGAAATCTTATTCCAGAAGTTATAAAGTATGCAACAGGTATTGATTTGGTTAAATATACAGTAGATTCTGCCTTAGGTATGGACTGTTCAGCTTTAAGTATGAGAGAGCCAAGAGGGTACTACTCTTCTTATATATTACATGCATTAGAAGATGGAGATTTTGAGGGTGTTTGGTACAGTGATGAGATTGAAAATAACATTATAGAAGAGAATATTTTTATAAATATTGGCGATAGAGTTCAAAAATTCAATGGCTCTCATACAACATTAGGAACGATGATAATGAAGTTTAATTCACAAGAAGAGATGCTTGAAAAGATGGACAATATGGAGAAGTATTTAAAAGTAATTATAAAAGAGTAGATGATGAAAGTGTCTGACTATGTTACAGAGTTTTTACTAGAACAAAAGATAGATAAAGTATTTTCATATATTGGGAAAAATGCACATATTTGTGACTCTATAGATAAACATGAGGGGATAGAAAACATTTTTACCATTCATGAGCAGGGGGCAGGGTTTGCAGCAGGTGCATACGCAAGGGTGACTGGAAAAACTGGAGTGGTTACGGTTACGAGTGGACCAGGAGCAGCCAATATTATTACCTCTTTAGCTGATGCTTATTTTGACTCTATACCTCTACTTTATATTGTGGGTGATGTTCCCCCTTCTGAGTGCAAAGGTTCAAGAAGTATTCGTCAGTTTGGTTTTCAGGAGACAGATATTGTTAAAATATCAAAGGAGATTACAAAGTACTCTGTCCATATTTTAGCCTTAGAAGATATACGTTATGCGTTTGAGAAAGCTCATTTTTTATCTCAACATGGAAGAAAAGGGTCGGTACTTATAAGTCTACCTGAAAATCTACAATTTAGAACAGATTTTTATCCAGAAAATGAAAAATCTTTTTTTGATAGTTTAGAGTATAAACAATCTATTTTAAAAGATAATATTTTAGTTAAGAATAATCAAATAGATGCTGTAGTTAATTTAATCAATAACGCTTCAAGAGCAGTTATCTTGGTTGGTGGGGGAGTTCGTCTTTCCAAGAGTACAGATGAGTTAGATACATTACTAAAAAAGAGCAATATACCTGTAGTATATTCATTGATGGGTAAGGACTCTGTCTCTTCCCAATATCTATATAATCTAGGATTTATAGGTAATTTTGGTACACGATATGCCAACTTTACGGTTGCTAACTCTGATCTGTTAATTGTCTTAGGTTCGAGATTGGATAACTTACAAACAGGACGAAATATAGAGACTTTTGCTAAAAATGCTAAAATAGTCCAAGTAGACATAGATAAGAATGAATTGGGAATTAGAGTCGATACAGATTTGCTTATTCACTCAGATATTAAACATTTTTTAGAAGCGTTAAATAAAAAAAGTATAACGCCAAATATTGACTCTTGGCAGAAAAAAGTTTTGGAGTACAAAGCTAACTATCCCTCAGAGTATGCTCTTGATAAGTCTGATAGAGTAGGAAACCAAATTATGTTAAGAATATCAGAACACTTAACCCCTGATGATGTAGTTTGTGTTGATGTAGGAGAACATCAGATGCTTGTGGCTCAATCTTTAAAGATAAAAGAGAGACAAAGAGTGCTTTTTTCTGGAGCCTTTGGTGCTATGGGCTTTGCTTTACCATCTGCCATAGGTGCTGCATTAGCTACAGCTAAAAGAGCCATTGTTATTAGTGGTGATGGTGGCTTTCAGATGAATATACAAGAGTTAGAGATTATTAAAAGAAGAAATTTACCCATTAAACTATTTATCATCAATAACGCCTCTTTGCACATGGTAAAGCTTAGACAAGATGCTTATTTAGAAGGAAACTTGGTTGGTTCTCAAAAAGATTACTCTGTACCAAATTTTAAAAAAATTGCAGAGGCATATGGTATAAAAAGTTATGAAGTAGAGAAAACAGAAGATATATACAAGAGAATAGAAGAGTGTTTAGAAAATAATAAGCCTGAACTCATAGATATAAAAATATCAGCAGAGATGACAACCGTAGAACCAAGATTAGATTTTAATAGACCATTTGCCGATATGAGACCATATTTGAGTAGAGAATGTTTTAAGAAAGAGATGTTGAGATGAGCAGTTTAAAAGAGCAAGGAGTTGAGGCATTTATTTGGGATTTTTTTGGGAAAATTTTAATATATGGTTCAAGCTTTCTGGTGACTATTATTTTAGCCAGACTTTTAACCCCTTCTGATTTTGGTATTATTGCTATTTTAATGGCTATTGTCTCTATGGCATCTGTACTTTTTGACATAGGATTGGCAGGAGCATTAATACAACGTAAAAGAGTTTTAGATATACACTATACATCCGTATTTTATTTTAATATAACCACTGGTTTTTTATTAACCATCTTAATGTCTGTTTTTGCTCCTGATATAGCAGCATTTTATCATAATAGTTCCTTGGAGTGTTATTTAGAAGTTATCTCTATACTTTTTACGCTTATAGCCTTTCATACGGTACAAACAGTTATTTTAAAACGCCATTTAAACTTTAAACAGCTTACAAAATTAAATCTTTTGGCTTCTCTTGGTAGTGGTTTTATAGGAGTATCTTTATCATTTTTAGATTTTGGGATATGGAGTTTAATCCTACAAGTAATCTTTCGTGAAGTACTGTTTAATATAAATATTTGGCGTAGTTCACCATGGAAACCTAGCTTAAATTTTTCACCAAAAGCTCTGAGTCAGCTTTGGTCTTATGGCTTTCATATGTTTTTAGCACAAGTTCTAACAACGGTTTATCAAAAGTTGGATTATATGATTATTGCAAAACTCTTTCCCGTCTCTACTTTGGGCTATTTTCATCAAGCCAAACAGTTAAATACCTTTGCCATTACTTACTTTTCAAGTAGTCTCATGTCCGTACTCTTTCCTCTTTTAAGTAAGATTCAATACAATACAAAACGTTTTCAGTCCGTGGTTATAAAGCTACTTGGTCTTCTGTTATTTGTTACATTTTTTATATTGGGAGAGTTGTTTTTAATTGCAGATGAGCTTATCCCATTTCTTTTAGGGGAGCAGTGGGAAGCTTCTATTGCCTATTTTAAACTCTTTCTTTTAAGTGGCTTTGCCTATCCCATAAGTGCATTGATGGTGGATGTTTTAAAAAGTAGAGGAAAATCAAAAGAGTTTTTGAGGCTTGAAGTTTATAAAGTTTTTATTATGTTTTCAACCCTCTATGTACTTTATATTTTTGGTATAGAGTACTTCTTATACAGTTTAATTGTAATGAGTAGCATAGCAACCTTGTTAAATATAAAATTTGCAGTTGATGAGATAAAACTCTCTATGATGAGCATTATAAAACCTATTATTATAGAGATGCTTTTAACCGTAGTTACAGTCTCTTTTATTACTGCTATATTTAGTAATTTTAGTATAAATTTTATGCTACTGATGTTGTTTAAAAGCTTACTGTTTTTATCTCTATACCTATTTCTACATTGGTTATTAAAGGTTAATTCTTTTAAGTATATGAAAGAAGAGTATAAAAAATTTAGAGAAAAAAGGAGGTTGTCATGATAGATAAAACAGAAGAACAAATTATGCAAAACTGGAAAAAAAGTGTTTATCCTATGGTAACCATTACTTGTGTTGTATTTAATCATGAAAAATTTATAGAAGAGACACTAGATGGATTTTTAATGCAAAATACAACCTTCTCTTTTGAAGTCTTACTTCATGACGATGTCTCAACCGATGGTACCATTGTAATTATAGAGAAATATAGAAAAAAGTTTCCCCATATTATAAAACCTCTCTATCAAGATATAAATCAATATTCACAAGGAAAAAACCCTTTAGCCATTTTATTTTCAGAGGTAAAAGGTGAGTTTATGGCTCATTGTGATGGTGATGACTACTGGACAGATGAAAATAAGTTACAGATTCAAATAGATGAGATGAAAAAACGTCCATGGTTAGATATGAGTTTTCATTATGCAAGAGAACGTATAGGTACTAAAAAATGTCACACTTATGGAAAGAGAGCAAATGAAGATACTGTTTTTACAACAAGTGAAGTTATTTTAGGTGGGGGTGAGTTTTGTGTTACATCCTCATTGGTTTTTCGTAGCAAACTTCTATCTAAAATTCCTAACTGGTTTTACAGTACAATAGTAGGAGACTACCCCCTACAGGTATTAGGAGCAGCTTCAGGGGGAGGTGCTTTATATATAAATAGAAGTATGTCTATCTATAGAGTAGGTGAGACAAATAGTTGGACATCTTCTCTAAAACAGACAGAAAATAGTTATGCTCAACTGCTTTTAGCAAATAGATTTATAAATGATTTAAATAATACATTGGAGAAAAGATACCAAAAAGAATTTTCTAAAGTTATTGCTGATAAAAACTTTGCATTTTTATGTAAAACATCTTTTGATATAGAGCATAGAGAGAAACTATTTGAAGAGTTCAAAGAGACATTAAGCCCCATGCAAAAGTTTATTTGGCATTTTATTTTTAAGAAAATAAGGAGAGTAATCAATATTCCTTCGCCTAATAATATAAAGCAAAAGTTATTTAGATGGTTTTGTACTAAGAATTATTAGTCATAAACATCATCCATGTTAAAGTCATAGTCAGGTTCTAGGAGAGGTACCGAGTCAATAGTCTCTTGATTAACTTTTGCATAGTCTAAATCATAATCATCACCTTGATAAAACGTCTGTTCTTTAGCAAATTTCTTCTCTCTTTCTATCTGTTTTTTAAGTTGCTCTTCTATTTTATTTACTTTTGAGCTATTTAGTTCAGAAGTTATATTCTTATCAGAAACAATAGTCAGATTTGATTCAGAGCTTATGTTGTTTTCATGACTACTATTATTTTCTGCATATAATGAGAGAATGAATAGGGGTAAGATAAATAGGTTTTTCATAAGTTAGCCTTATTATTTTATTTACTTTTAGTTATGTATAGTATATCATAAATATCTTCTAACAAAATAGAGTATAATTCCTTTTTGATAATAAAGGATGACGTATGGATAAAATAGGCATAAAATTTTTAGATAACTTAACATATGAAGATTTTGAGAGTTTTCAATATTTACTAGATTATGATTTTGAATATGATGATTTAAATGAGTATGTAGAAGAGAAAAAAATTATAGAACTTGATATAGAGGAAGATGAAGATAGGGAAGAGGACTTAGAAGCCTTAAGAGTGCTTTTGGCAGAGTTCGATAGCAAAGAGATAAAGTATGAACTTTATAGTCTAGCAGAAGAGTGGGAGCTTAAAAACTTAGCTCAAATTGTCTAGTGATGAATGATATTAAAGTACAAAGAGAAGCGTCTCCTTACATTTTTTCTTTTCCTCATAGTGGAGAGCTTTTGATTTCTGAAATGGAGTTTCAGCTAACAGCAGAGGCATGGAAGTTTTTACCCAATGTAGATTGGTATCTCAATGAGCTTTATAGATTTTTAGTTAATTATAAAGTGAATATCATCTCAACTCCTCATAGTAGGTATGTTGTTGATGTCAATCGTCCACCAAATGCAGATAAGTTAGGAGACTATAGACGCTCTTTGGTCTACTCGAGCAATACTTGGGATGAAGAGATTTATGCCATTAAGCCTACTGAAGAGGAGATAGAACGACGTATAGAGAGATATTACAAACCTTATCATGAAGAGCTTGAAGAACTTATTTTGGAAAAGATTAAAGCGTTTGGAAAAGTTTATCTTATAGACATACACAGTTTTATGGGGCCTATCACAGCAGATGTATGTATAGGTAACAGAAATGATACCACCTCTTCAAAAGAGTTTATAAATAGGGTTTATGATGCTTTTAAATCGGAAGGTTTTGATGCAGTGAAGAATGATGTTTTTATAGGGGGTTATATTACCAAACACTATGCCTTTAAAGATGTTATAGAGACAATTCAAATTGAGTTACGTTATACAAACTATATAGAAGCTTGTGACTTAGATGTACGGCGAAAACCTAGTAAAAATGGAATGTTGTTTTATGAAACTACTGCTCGTTTGGAAAAAGTGATTGAACAGATGGGAATAGAAAAAAAAGATAAGGGTGTATTTTCTGGGATGTTTAGGTGATTAAGAAAGATATGAGTTGATGTTTTATTTCAAAGGAGTATTGTTCGGTAATGTACATTTACCTCAACTCATAAACGTGGAATCTTCTTGATTCCACCTCTTTCATGTTTATATTATACAAGTTATAGATAAACCATTGAACAATAAAAAGTCAATGGTAAATTAATGGCTCTTTTCTTCTTTTCTTTTTGTTAAAACATCTACTATTTTAGTGACCACCAAGTCTGAGGTAACATTTAGTGAAGTTCTAGCCATATCTAAAATACGGTCAACAGCTACGATAATGGCTAAGTACTCAACAGGTAAACCTACTTGGTTCAAGATGACCACCATCATAACCAATGATGCAGAAGGAAGAGCAGCTACCCCTACTGAGAGAGCGACAACAGTAACACCTAAAATGAGTTGGTCGCCGATGGTCATAGCTACTCCTGCTAAGTTGGCGATATAAAGAACAGCAATGGTTAGGTATGCAGCCGTCCCATCCATGGAGACTGTGGCACCAAGTGGCAGTACAAAACCAGCTGAGTCCTTACTTACTCCACCTTTCTCTTGAACCACTTGTAAACTTACAGGCAAGGTAGCAGCAGAAGAGGCTGTAGAAAATGCCATAATACTAGCTTCTTTTACAGAGTTTAAGTAGCTGTATGGGTTGACTTTAGCAAAGAGTGCTAGAACCATCGGTAGGGTGACAACAGCATGAATAATAATAACAGCCATAACCACAACTACATACTCCCATAGTCCTAAAATAACATCAATCCCCTGTTTCGCAATAATATAAGCTATAAGTGAAAAAACACCAATTGGTGTTAAGTTTATAACCCATTTAGCTATGTGGAACATCGCTTCATTGATGGAGGTAAAAAGGTCAAAAAGGACATCTTGGTGTTTTTGGTCTAGTTTAAATGATGCTAAGGCTAAGAAGACTGCAAAGACAATGACTTGCATCATGTACCCACTTGCTAAAGAGTTAAAGACATTAGATGGGATAAAACTCATAATCATATCATGAAATGAGAAGGGTTTAATTTCTGTAGCTTTTGCATACTCTAGTCCAGCAGAACTGACGGGTTCACCAATAGGAAAGATATTCATAACCAATATAGCTAAAAAGACTGAGAGGGCTGTAGTTAAAAGATAAAGACCAATAGTCTTAAGACCAATATTTTTAAGCTTCTCTACTGAACCTAGCCCCGTTAGTGCAGTGTATATAGAGGCAAATACTAAGGGTACAACCAACATTTTCAAGAGGGCGACAAACATGTCTCCTATAAGCTTCTGTTCTAAAGCAACTTCTGGGAGTAAAATTCCAAATACAATTCCGAGGATGATTCCTAGTAGTACTTGTACATTTAATGACTTTAAATAGTGCATTGTTTTCCTTTTTTATTCATTTTGTAGTATTTTAACGGTTAAGTGATTAAGGGGTGCTATGAATGTAAATAAAAGGAAATAAATTAACAATAAAGAACACAAGAATTTAATTATAATTATAAACTTAATTTAATATAAAATATAATATTATTTTGAATATTTAAGATATAAAAAATTATTAAAGAAAGTATAGTTAGTATGAAACAAATTATTTTAGTATTAAGCATATTATTAGTGACTACAACAAGCAGTTCTGCAAAAAGCAGTTATAGAAGTGGTTATGTAAGTAACTATCATTTACATAAGATATTTAATAGAGTTAAGCGAACAAGTGATGTAAGCCAATATGCTCTATCTAATGCATTTAATTATTATGAAAAGAATCGTTATAGAAAACATCTTTCACCAAATTATATTGCTATTGCAGATTATACAAAATTAGCAACAACGAAGCGATTATACATTATTAACCTTCATAATGGAAGAGTATATAGACATAAAGTTGCTCATGGAAGAAACTCTGGAGCAATGGGTGGTCGTGTTTGGCGTGCAAGTAACAGAATGAACTCATTTCAGACACCTACTGGCTTCTTTAAAGTAGGAAGAAGAGAGGGCTTAACCTCTTCTAAAAGATATAGATACTTAGGTATAGAAGGTTTAGAGTGGAAAAATAGAAATGCCAAAAAAAGAGACATCCTTTTACATACAGCAAAATATGTAAAATGGGGTGGTCGTAGTGGTGGTTGTTTTGCAATTGAGCCTAAAGACAAAAAAGCCGTATTTAGTCGTCTGAAAACAGCACTTCTTTACAGCTATGTAGGCTTCTAATCGACTACTACCTCATTCCAAACTACCCACTTTGCTTCTTTAAACAGAGCTTTGGCTTTGGAGCAAAGAGGGGCTTCTATATAGATGTATTTTTTATTAATCTTGCTATCGTTATACTCTTCTAATTTTTTATGGAACTCCATTAGTTCTACAGCCTCTTTACTAAGTATACGACTTTTTTTAGAGATATAAATAATACAAGCATAGTACTTTTTTAAATCAACTCCCAAATAGATACTTATCTTTTTACGGCTTCCTAACGTTTTTACATCAATAGGTGTGAGTTTTTTAAAGAGCAGTTTTTTCTCTTGTAGTATGTCTACTATCTCTTTCATGTTTTTTCCTTATGCTAGTGGGTGGTATTGGTTCATTGTGTCTGCAAGGTTTTGTTGCTCTATATGGGTGTAAATCTGTGTGGTCTCTAACGATGAATGCCCGAGCAGGTCTTGTACCACACGTAGGTCAGCACCACCGATAATGAGTGCAGAGGCAAAAGAGTGTCTTAAAACGTGAGGTGAAACGCCTAAGTACTTTTTTACTATTTTATACGCAGAGATACGACTTAGTGGTTCCCCTTTATAGTTTAACCATATATGCTCATTTTGCATGGATGCTTCTTTTAAGTAGGCTTCTAGTGCCTCTATGGCTATGGGAGCTAGGGGGACAATTCTCTCTTTTTGTCCTTTGGCAAAACGAATTTTTAGCCAACCTTCATTAATGTCATCTCTTTTGGCTAAAAGTGCTTCTGAAATACGACATCCAGAGGCATACAAAAAGAGAATAAGTGCATAGTCTCTAAGTCCTAAAAAGTCACTTCTATCTATAAGTGAAAGACCAGTTTGTATCTGCTCAAACGACAAGTATTTAGGAAGATTTCTCGGTACCTTTGCCATGGGTATATTTATTTTGGTTGATGAAAAATTAACTTGGTGACAAAAGTCATAAAAGGCATTGATAGAAGAGAGTTTTCTGTTTAGTGTACGTTTATTTTCAAAGAGCATTAAAAATCTAAAAATATCAGGGGTTTTTAGTTTTAAAAGGTTTTGCTTTGAAAAGTATTCTTGTAGTTGTTTTAGGTCTGAAAGGTAGCTCTTGATGGAGTTTTTTTCAAGAGCTTTGTTTATCTGTAAATACTCCTCAAAAGCGACGAGTAGGTTGTTGCTACTCATAACTTAGGGTATTGAGTTTTATGATAGTTCCATCATAGTATATTTTTCCATTTGAGACAAAGGCATAACCTTCTACCTCAGGAACTTTATAAACTTTGTGTTTAGAAAAACTTTTGTTTGAAACTATAAGGTAGCCTTGTTTATCTAAGCTATAAACTTTATCATTATAAACTGTTGCTACAGAAAAGTGTGCAAATTTAAACTTCTTTTCTGAGTTAACAGAGAGTTCATCATTTAACTGCATAATTTTACCATCTTTAGCAAAAACAAAAACAGCATCTTTATCTATAACAACTTCAGAAACTGCTTTGTTTAACTCTTTTTTACCTTTACTACTAATAGATAAAACTTTGTTCGGAGTTGCTCCTATTAGGGTATTTTTTAGACGACCTAAAAAGATAACATTGTTTAGTGATTTTTCTGTACTTATATACATCTCTTTAGAAACTTTTAAAGTCGATAAATCAAGAACAACCAATTTACCATCAAGGGTAGGAATAACAGCTAAGTTATCGACATGTAAAGGGTTAGCAATTCGTGTATCGATGGCATATGCTTTTTCTGATTTATTGTTGTAGACAATAGATTTACTCTCAAAGTCGTAAACACCAAAGTTGTTGTTTTGTAGTACATAAACTAAATATTTACCAATAATGGTTCCAGCTACAAGTGCTTGAGGAAACTTAGCAGAAGCAACAGTTCCTTTTGCCGCTACGATGTTACAGTTCCCTTGTGCATCAGCCGTTATGGCAACATTTTTTGCATTGTTAATAAAGTGGAACCCTTTTTCAAGTTTTAGTTTAACCATTTGATGCTTAGTCAAAACATTTCCACTTGCTAGGGTTGCACCGTCACGAGAGTAGTGAATGATACTGTCACCCATATTTGAAGTAGATGCATTGTATGTTCGCTCTGGTGTATAGTATTGTCTTGAACCACATCCAGAAAGTGTTAGTGCAGCAATAGCAGTAGCAAGTAGAAGTTTTCTATACATTATTTACCTTTAATAGTGTAGTGTTTTATCATTTTTGAAATATTGTAAACAGGTGACTCTTCAGGAATACTATCTAGCTCCTCTTTGGCTTCAGAGACTTTTCCATCTTTGATTAAAAGATAAGCGTTATTAATTTGAGCAATATCTCCATTGAGTTCAGACTTTGCAGGTTTACCTTCTAATACAGCCAAATGATAAGCACTCATATCAGCAATAATACTATTTTTACTAGCACTCAATGTTTTCAAAGCTTCTTTATCAGAATTTTTCATAGCAGTTTGGTAGCTATATAGTTCAAATAATTCAGGACTATTACTCTTTAATTTCTCTAGTGCCTCTGTATTTTTTGCATCTTTTTGAAGTACAGCTAAAGCTTCATTTCCAGCTATTAGCTTTTGTTCGGCTATACTGTTCATAATTGCTGTTCCACCAAAGTAAAGCACAGCTGCACCTAAGACAGCAAAAAGTTTAAGTTTATGTTTTTTATAAAATTTCTCTACTTTAAAGGCAGAAGCCAACATCTGTTCATCATTGCTTAGTTCTTTTTTAGCTTCGTTAATAGTTTCCGTAATACTCAATTTGTTTCTCCGTGTTTTAAAAATCCCATTATTATATCTAAATAGTTTTAGAATTATAATTTAACAACAGTAATTCCCAAATTCCCTTTTTGTCCATGAAATGATTGCAACTTAGGATAAGACTTTAAATAATCTATAATCACCTTTTTCAATACTCCTGAACCTGTTCCATGGATTATTTCTACCTCTGAAAAACCTGCTACCAAAGCATCCGATAAAAAGACATCGAGTTTGTCTATAGCTTCGTCGGCGTAACATCCAAGAAGTTTAATAGAAATGGCTCCTCGTCCAGATTTTTCTACATTGACTACCGTTTTGGGTTTTTTTACAACTTTCTTCTGAACACTCTCTATGTAACGTAGTTGCGAAAGGGGTACACGCATTTTTAAGCCATCTACTTCTATGGTGGCTTCTGTGTTACGAATGCTTAAAATCTCGCCTCTTGTAGAGCGATATTTCACACGGTCACCAACTTGTAAAATACGTTTATTTGGCTGTTCAGCTTTCTTGGCTTGGTTTGAAAGTTTTTTATGTTTATGTGCTTCGTTTAAAAGTCGCCGACCCTCGGTAGACTCTTTTACTTTCACTGCTTCCAAGGCTCGTTTAGTTGCTGCATTGTAACGGTTTTCTAAAGTGGCTATAGCTTTTCTCTGTTGTTCATTTAGTTTCTCTTCTATGTTCTCTAAATCTTCTCTTTTTCTCTCAACTGCTTTTAGTTCTGTGTCTATCTGCTCTAACTTTAAACGCATTTCACGTTCTAAAGTAGTGGACTTCTCTATAAGCTCATTTAAGTTCTCTTTGTCTTCACCATAAATCTCTTTTGCTTTAAGGACTATGTGTTCAGGAACACCATAACGCTCGGCTGTCTCAAAAGCGTAAGATTTACCAATGCTCCCTTGTAAAAAAGTGTAGGTTGGTTGTCGTTTCTCTTCGTCATAAAGGGCTGCTATGAGTTCTACATCATCGTCGCTACTCATAAGTGAAGCCAAACGTTTATGGTGGGTGGTGACTATAAAAGTTATCCCTTTTTTCTTTAGTTCATCAAGCATGACTCTAAAGAGAGATGCAGCTTCATCAGAGTCGGTTCCAAGTTCTATTTCATCGACTCCTACTATGGCATTCTCTTTGTCAAATAGCTTGGCAAACTCTACCATACGCCCTGCAAAGGTAGAGATGTCATTTTTAACTGATTGTGGGTCATCTATAACTGCTTCTATGCTTTTAAAGTGTCCAACCTCTGTTTTTTCTGCATTACATTTAAATGGCAGAAGATTTTTAGACATAAATACAGCAGAGAGTAGGGACTTAAGCAACATGGTTTTACCACCAGCGTTAACCCCAGTGACTAACATAACAGACTTTTCAAGTGCTATGTTTACAGCTTTTGGGTTCTCTATGGCAGGGTGGCAAAAACCTGCTAGGTTTACTACTTTTCGTTTCGATGGAAGTATAAAGTTAAAGTCATAAGCACGTGCAAACAGTACACGAGCTTGGTAGTGGTCAAACTTGTCATACTCACGGTTTATAAACCTCATAAACAGGTAGTGTTTGTGTAAGGTTGCTGAGAAGTTTTGACAATAACGGTAAATGACCTCTTCCTTACGGCTCAAAAGCAGAGACTCTTTCTCTTTTAAGTGTGAGATAGACTGAGGTAAAATATAGAAAAACCCACCAGCAGTACGCCCAACAACCGAGGCTTTTATGGCTTTGTTAAATCCACCACGTACCAAAAGCGTCTCTTCCCCATTTAAAAAGTGTACTTGGGTGTCTACCAAATAATCTTTAAGAGTAGAAGAGTGAGCCAGTCTATAGAGCTTATCTTTTAGTTCAGACTTGTTTTGCTTTAGAGCTTTTTCTATGTCATAAAGTTCTGGTTCACGTTCAGGGTTTATGTTTCCCTCATCGGTAAAGTACAAGATTATATCACTAATATCTTCATGCACTGTAATCTCACGAATCCACTTGTTCAGAGGTTCAGGTAATGAAGAGGCTTTAAGAGCATTAAAATACTCCACCATCTGAACAAAAGCATAAATCTCCTCTAAAGAGAGAACGCCTTGTTTCTTTATACGGTTAAGTTGCTCATCAAGGTTAGGAACCTCTTTCATAGTAGGAAACTCTACCTTTGAGAGAGCAGAGATATACTTAAAATGCTGATTAATATCACCCATCATCTCTATGTTTTTGTCTCTTGCATAGAAGTTTTTAAAGTTGTTTATATGTTGGTCTAGGTCTAGTTTTTGTGTTATGGTTTTCATGTTGTTTTCTCCGAAAGGGTATTAATATTGGTATTGTTAAAAAAATTGTAGGGTGCTGTTTTTATTGAAATGTATCCCTTTAGGGACAACGCACCATTAAATAAAATTTGCATAAAATAAAATCTCGCCGAAAGGCTTAAAGACCCGTAGGTCGGGATGTCCTCTTCCCGACGTAAATAGGCATATTTAAAAAAGAGTAAACTATTCATTAGAATCTATAGGAATGTTCTTTGATTTACAATAAGTAGTAATCTCTGTATCATTTTTTAAGAAATTATCACAAAAATCTAATTGAAACTCTTTTTTGACACGTTTATAGTTTCTTCCTTTGTTAATGATAATCTCTTCAACATAAACAATAAACTCTTTAAAAGTATCATTTATTTTACAAAGTTTATCTATTGTTTTAAAGTCTAAATCTTTATATCTTGATGGGAAAAGGATTTTACTCTCATAAGGGTTTGATTTAAGTTCAATAATTCCAATACCAAAAGATTGATTAAGTCGTTCTATTTCTGTTAAAAGGTTACTCTTTATCTCTCTTTTTAGTTCATAGGAAGTTAGTTTAAATGTGTCTAAAGTGTTTAATGTCTTAATAAATTTTTCTGTCTCTTCTGTTTTTAAATTTAAAAAATCAATACCTATTATATCAGGATGTATCCATTTTTGATGCTCTTCACTTCCATTTGATTGTTCATGTAGTATCGTTTTACAGTATATCTCTTTAGATTTTAGATAAGTAGAAAAAAGTAAGTGTAAATCTCGTTCATAATAAGTTTTGTCTTTTTTTGAAATTTTTTCTATAGCTATTTCAAGTTCATCTACTTTTAAATCAAGTTCATTTTCATAAACTGTTAAGTAGTATTCATAGTAGTTTTCAGGACGTTTTATTCTACTTACTCGATTGTCTCCTCTACGAATAAAATCACCTAAAAGAGCTGAAATAGTAGATTCAGGAGTTTTTGCCTCTTTAAAATCATAATAGTTATTTTGTTGAATATGTTTTAGTATATCCCAATGAGTCGATAGCATCTTTCTCTCTTCTAGAGATTTTAAAATAGCCTCTTTTATTGTCATTTTTTTCTCCCTAGTTTTCAAGAAAGCATTATATCAAAATCAGCGTTAAGCCTTATGCAAGAAATCTATTGTAGAAACCCCCCTTATGTTTTAGTTAAAAGGTACCCCCAAGTTTCGCATAAAGTTCCCTGCGATTATCTCGCCTCTCTCTTTAAACTCAGCTCCGAGTTTTGGAACAAACACTTCATCTACTGTTTCAAAAAATAGTTTAAGCCACTGTTTAAAAGTGTCGTGTTTAAGTTCACCTAAGCTAAAGTGTGGTCTGAGTGGGTTGCCTTCGTATGAGCCATCTTGTAGTATCATAGATGACCAGAAGTTTACCAACTGTACTATGTGTGGTTTCCAATATTCATTGTTCATGTCATCACCTAGTTTAGCGATAAAAAATGGACCTACCACATCGTCTTTTAAAATTTTTCTATAAAATCTTAAGACCATGGTCTCTATATGTTCTCGGTTAATTGTTTTGGCTGGGTACATCGTTTTCCTTAGTATTAGACTTCTTGCATATAACAAAAGTTTTTAAAATCAAATTCATAGGACTAATTTAAGTTTTTAAATAGTTCTTGGAAGTATAGCTTATTTGGAAGCAAAAATAACTTTTAACTAAATATGTTTCATAAAATGTTATAATTTTACTTATAAAAATTATAACAATTAAAAAGGATTAATGATGGAAAAAGAGTTTAAAGAATCAATAGAAAAATCAAAAGTGGCTGCAAAAGAGCTTGAGAAAAAAGTAACTGAGGTAGCAGGAGAGTTTTCTGAGAGTGCAAATGAGTTTTGGAAAGATTTACAAGAGAAGTTTGAAAAAATCAATGTACAGTTAGCTGGTTCCTATGAAGAGATGGAAAAAGCAGGAGATGAAGCTAAACTTCAAGCAAACCTTGGAGCTATGGAAGCTAGTGATAAGTTTAAAGAAATAAAAGAGAGCCTTGAAGAGTTTAGTGAAAAAGTAAGTAAAAATGCTCAAGAGAGCTTTGATGTGGTTGCAGAAAAGGCACTTTTAGCTAAAAAAGAAGCAGAGAGTTTGTGGGAAGAGAAGAGTCCTGCTTTAAAAGAAGAGTTTGCCAAGTCTAAAGAGAAAGTAACAGAGTTCTCTGTAAAAGCTATAGACGAAATTACAGATTTTTATGAAAAGATGGCTGCAAAGTTCAATGAGAAAAAAAACTCATAAAGTAGAGTGTTGATGGATTACCAAAAAATACTCAATGAGATAGAAGAAGAGCTTAAGGGTGAACTCTCAAAAGGAAAGGTAGCAGATTACATTCCAGCACTCGCAGAGGTAGATGGTGACCAGTTTGCCATGACTATTACCTTAGAAAATGGAGAACAGTTTTCAGTAGGGAAATACAAAGAGGAGTTCTCCATACAGAGTATCTCTAAAGTGTTGGCATTCTCTTTAGCTATAGATATCTACTCAAAGTCACTCTATAAAAGGGTAGGGGTAGAACCATCGGGTAATGCCTTTAACTCTTTGGTGCAGTTAGAGTATGAGCATGGTATTCCTAGAAATCCATTTATAAACGCTGGAGCTATTGTGGTGGTCGATGCACTTATGAGTCACTTTGGTGGAGACTATGCAGCATTAGAAAAGGTGATGACATTTACCAGAGAGATAAGTGGAAACCCTGAGTTAAAGTTTGACACAGTAGTTGCTACTTCTGAGATGGAACATGCTTCACGTAACCTCTCTTTAGCTCATCTTATGAAGAGTTTTGGTAACTTTGAGAATGATGTTACTGATGTGGTCACAACGTACTTTAAACAGTGTGCCATTGTAATGACTACAGAGGAGCTTTCTCGTGCCATGTTGTACTTGGCATTTAAGGGTACAGACCCTATTTCTGGAAAACAGTTTTTAAATGAAGCACAAGCAAAAAGGGTTAATGCACTTATGTTGACTTGTGGTCACTACGATGCAAGTGGTGAGTTTGCATTTCATGTAGGTTTACCTGCGAAGTCAGGAGTAGGTGGGGGGATTGTAGCTGTAGTTCCTAATGTTATGAGTATCGCTGTTTGGTCACCAAGACTAAATAAATATGGTAATTCTCATGTTGGAACTTTGGCACTTGAACTTTTTACTACAAAGACTGGTTTGAGTATATTTTAAATTTAAAATGTGAATTTTATCAACACAGTAATTAAAAAGTGATATAATACTTTTTCATAAAAGCTAAAAAGGAATGATGATGGAAACAGATTTTAAAAAGGCGATAGAAAAATCAACAAAAGCGATGAGTGAACTTGAAGCTAAAGTTGAAGATATAGCAGGAGAACTTAGTGAAAGTGCTTCAGAGCTTTGGGGTGATTTTAAAAAGAACTTTGCAGATATGAGTTCTAAGCTTCATACTGCTTCAGAAGACTTCTCTAAAGCAGGGGAGGAGACAACGCTTCAAGCACACTTAGGAGCAATGGAAGCTCGTGATAAGATGGAGAGCATGAAAGATGATGTTTCAGATTTTACGGTAAAAGTAGCGAAAAGTGCAGAGACAGTCTTTGATACAGCAACACTTAGAGCTCATCTTGGAAAAATGGAAGCTGAAGATTTTTGGGAAAAAAGAGGTAAAGGGATTGCTGAAGAGTTTAATTCCTCTAAAGAGAGTGTAGAAAAACTAGCTGTTGAAGCTATTGATGAGATTACAAGCTTTTTCTCTAAATTAGTTTCTGATTTTAATGAGCATAAAAAGAGCTAATGTTTGGAGTAGGGGCTTTAGCCCCGTTTTAACATGGACTGAAGTCCATGCTCCTATGCCTCACCACGAATTTGGTAAGTAATATCTCCTGCACCAAATGCAGTAATTAAATCTTCTCTATACTCTTTTATAATATTGTTGTCTTGAATAATCTGAACCACACCATCTTTACGAGTAATGCTGTCAGCCATATGCAGTTTGTAGCGTGAAAAAGCACCTTTTAGGTCGATGTCCACTTTGAGTTCACCTGCTGCCCAAATAGGCAAAATTACCAACTCATCAACACCCTCAAAACACTCTACAAAAGCTTGTAGGTTATCTAAAGTTCGGCTATATTTATGAGGTTGCCAGATAACATTTAATTTGTTAAATCCTCTTAGCTCTTTATAGGCTTGTAGTGACTTCATGGTTACTTGTATCTCTGTTGGGTGGTGACCATAGTCATCTATAACTACACAATCTTCATGGTTTTGAATAATGTCAAAACGTTTTTTAATCCCCTTATAATTAAGAATATTTTTACGAATATCTTCTAACTTTTCACCCATCTCCAAAGCACCTAAAATAGCAAGAGCAGCATCAAGTGCAATATGATTACCAAATCCAAATACTTCAAAATCACCAAAATCTTTAAAAGTAAATTTAGTATGAGGCTCACCATGAACCAAAACAAACTCAATGTTGCTAATATCTTTAGATGGGTAGAGTTTAATCGCATCTATATCTAAAGAGCCTAAAAACTCATCTTCTGCATTAATAACACGGATTTTTGCTAAATTTAAAAAGTTTTTGTAAGCATTGTAAAATCGCTCTTCATCATACTCATAATACTCCATATGTTCAGGTTCTACATTAGTAACAATGGCTAAGTGAGGGTTAGAGTTTAAAAAGCTTTCGTCACTTTCATCTGCTTCAAAAACCACTTTGTTATTCTCAGCATAACGTACGTTTGAGCCAAACTCTTTACTTATGGCTCCTATAAGTGCATTTGAGTCAGGAATAATAGAAGCCAACATAGCAGAAGTCGTACTTTTACCATGAGCCCCACCCACAGCATAAACTTCTTTGTCACCTAAAATGGTTTTAAGCGACTCTTTTCGTGAAAGTAGCTCAATTCCTAGCTCTTTGGCTTTTTGGTACTCAGGATTGTTCGGACGAACAGCAGCAGAGTAGATGACCCTCTCTACTCCTTCTACTGCATCTTCATGATGAGGTATGGTGATTTTAGCCCCAAAGTTGAGTGCTAAATCGTTAGTGATTTCTGTCTGTTTAATGTCTGAGCCAGATATTTGGTGACCATCGTTTGCTAAAAATTTTGCCAGTGCAGAGAGACCGATGCCTCCTATTCCTATGAAGTGTATTTTCATTTTTTTGTTTTCCTGTTTGTTTATTTTTTAATTTTTTAGATTTACAATTTTATTGTGATATTCTACCCCAACTATTATAAAAACCGATATTTAAGGGCTTTTATTCTGTTTAAAAAAAGTATTTTATATCGCTCCTTTGCCTCTTGGCTCAAAAATGACTCTTCAAGTAGTTTTAAAACTTTTGGCTCATTGCCTATAAAGGTTTTAATAATGTTTTCTATCATCTTTACAGACAATCCCAACTTCTCTCCAAAGGCTACAAAATCATCATAAGCATAAAAGCCATTGGCTTCAAAACTTTTGGTCTCATGTTCCTCAAAAAGTTCTAAAGCTGTTCGTGATTCATTGGGTAGGTGAAGCGAACTAGAGAGTAAATCGTAAGCAGGGGTTAGACCGTAGTCATTGGTGCTTCGTTGTAGCACTGAAAAGTTTTTTAGATGAGCATCTCCATTACCTACCAAATAGTTAAAAAGTAGCAGTTTAAAGTAGTGAACCATCTCTACTTTATAGGCAGGTAGATACTTTTTAATCAATGCTCCTATCTCTTCATAGGAGTAGTCATATTTGCGTATAGAATAATAAGAAAAAAGAGTACTATTTACTCTCTTCCAAAACTTTCAAATCTGCTTTACCAAGTTTTACATATTTTGCAAACATTTGAAGTAAAATATCTTTAGGTTGTACAAAATCTTGAATGAAAAATGCTGTTGGGCTGTTTTCGTCTATTTGGGATGTATCTGCTAGTTTTTCTAAAAAGTCATCTAGGGTATGACCAGCCATAACAGCACAGGCGTGAATCATCATGGCATCTTTGAGTTCATCGTCTTCAATGGTGTGGTGAAGTACTAAAAATATCTCTTTTGCACCTTTGATGTCTTTTTCAGAGTAACGCTGAATACCATGTTCATAGATAGCTCTAGCCGTTGCTAACTCTTCTGGATCAGTGATGCTAAAACCTTTATGTTTTGTAAGGTTTTCTGCTAGTACATCAAAGGCTTGGTTAACGATGAAAGTAAAGATGTCGTTTATCTCATCTTCTGAAGCTTTTATAGCCATTTTTGTACCTAAAAGCATGTAACCTTTTTCAATACTTTTATTTTTGTACATATCTTCTTCTAATCTCTTCATATCTGCTATGAAGTTTTCGTCTTTTTTTAGTGCTTCTATGTCTATTTCTTGTTCTTGCATGGGGTTCCTTTTGTTTTTTTGATTTCTAAATTTGGTGCGATGGCAATCGCACCCTACAGGGCTTTTTTAATGCGTTCTAGGGCTTCTCTTGTTTTCTCTTCTTCGTAGACTAGGGCAAGTCTTACAAAACCTTGACCTTGGCTCTCTCTTCCTAAGAATGAACCAGGAATTACTTTTAGGTTGTAGTCTCTGTAGAGTCTTGTTGTAAACTCTATTTCATCATCTACAGGCAACCAAATATAAAAGGTTGCTAGTGGGGGTTCTACGCCTAAAACCTCTTTTGCAATCTCAAAGTTTCTGATGTACTTGGCTCTAAAACCATTTACATGAGTTTGGTCAGCCCACGCTACAGCTGCAGCGTGTTGTAGTGGGAGAGGGGAGGCACAACCCACATAGGTTCGGTAGGTCATGTACCCTTTAAGTATGTTGGCATCACCTGCTATAAATCCACTTCTTAGCCCTGGGGCAGAGGAGCGTTTTGAGATGGAGTTGATGACTAAGATGTTTTTAAACTCAGTGTTTCCTACTTCAATACTTGCATTCAGTAAAGAGGGTAGTGGAGTATCTAAATATAGGTCGATGTAACACTCATCATTGAGTAGAACAAAGTTATGCTTAAGTGCCAACTCTACCCAGTTTTTAAGTTCATCCATTAAAATGGTTGACGCTGTTGGGTTGTTTGGTGTGTTGATGATAACAAAGTTACATCTTTTTAAATCATTTTCTTCTATGTGAGGCTGAAAGTTGTTTTGAGCTGTCAAGTTCATGTAGATAACTTCTGAACGTGTTGCTTTGGCTGCTCCTTCGTAAATTTGATAGAACGGGTTAGGATACGCCATAACTGAGTTTTCTACGTCATGCAGTAAAAACTGTGGGAAGTTAAAAAGAACCTCACGTGTTCCAAATGTAGGGATAATCTGCTTATTTGTTAGCTCTAAGTCAAAACGATTTTTTAAATATTTAAGCATTCCTTCTCGCAAAACAGCTTCACCTGATGTTTTTGGGTATTTATTTAAAAGTTCTGATTTATCTTGTAGTTCATCTAAAATAAACTCTGGGGTTTTAAATTGAGGTTCACCAATAGTAAGACTTAACGGTGTGTAGTCAGATGTTGGGGTAATTGGTTCTAATAAGTTGTTGAGTTTTTCAAATGGGTATGTTTCAAAGTTCACGATACTATAAGCCCTAATTTTTTAGGTGATTATAGCAAAAAAAATATTTGGGTTGGCTAGTAGGAGAAGTAAATAGTTATTTACTTCTTTTTCTTTCTACAATGTCTAAGTTTTGTAGTTTTTGCCATAGGTATTTTTTTATAAGTGTCTTTTAGTAATTTTGCAGGTTGCAAGTTTTCACAATTAACTGTGTCACATGGTATGGTTTCAGCCATAGGGATCTCTTGGTACTCATCTGGAAGGAGCTCTGCTGGAGTAAGATTCTCATCATCACATGCTTCTCCCTCTTTTAAGTTTGGATTTGTATTTTGACTGTTGTCATCTGTTGTAATAACAAATTCATCTAAAATTTCTATATTTGAGCTACTGTTCCCCTCTGTATCAATGTGTGAACTTACTGGTAAGTTAGGTGCTGATTCTGCATAAGTATAACTACCCAATGCAATCAAAAGTAGCACCATTGAACCGACTTGTTGTTTAACGATAGATTTCATTGAATTTCCTTCTTTTTATATTAGTTGTTTGAAACAAATATAACAATTATAGTTAAATTATCACAAGAATCTCATAAAATAATACAAAAAACTTTAAAATTAACCATATAAACTATATAAATAGTATGATAATATTACACTATAAACTATTAAACTAAAATTGTGTGATAATTTAAATCACAATTTGAAGTGATAGTGTTTTTAATTAGGAGAAGTTAAATGAATAAAATTACATGGTTGATTTTTTTACCTGCACTATTAATCTCAGGGGCGTTAAAAGATTCATTAGTTAAGGCTAAAAAATCTCATCAGGCAATGATGATTTATGTTAAATCTGATACTTGTCAGTTTTGTGCTAAGATGAAAAATGAAACATTAAATGATGCTTCGGTATTGGAAAATACAAGTGATTTTATGTTTATTGTCGCAGATAAAAATGATGCAGAGACAAAGAAGTATCTTCCACATGTTCGTTATACACCGACTATATATTTCATCTCACCAGAGTTTAAAGTGGTTAACACTGTAAAAGGGTATTTAGGAAAAGATGATTTTAATCTTTGGGTTGATGATAGTAAGAGAAAGTTAGGTTTAAAGGATACTTCTAATGTTGAGAATGTTACTACAGAAGGTGTAAATCAAAGTGATACATGGATGTACGATATACCATCAGCGATGGACTATGCATCACAAACAGGTAAGCAAATTATGCTTTATGTTGATAGTCCAGACTCTAAATGGTCAAGAAAAATGATGGAGAGTACCTTATCTGATACTACTATAAAGGAGGCTCTTGATAATTTTGTATGGGTAAAGCTTCAAAAAAATAGTGCAGATATTTATACTTTAGGTTTACACCCAAAGCATACTCCAACAGTCTATTTTATGAAGGCTGATAAAAGTTCTTTGGCAACAGCTGAAGGGTATTTTAACGTAAGTGATTTTTTACAGTGGATTAACTATGCAAAATCTAAGATTTAGTTAAACTCTTATTCCCCATTTTAAATGGGGAATTCTCTTTAAAGACCTGTATTGCAACTTGCTAATTCCCCACTTCTAATACCTTTTTTAAACCATTCAACCCTTTGAGCTGATGAACCATGAGTAAAAGCATCTGGTACCACATATCCTTGTGCTTGTTTTTGTAATGTATCATCCCCAATAGATGAAGCAGCATTAAGTGCCTCTTCAATATCACCTTGTTCTAAGATGTTAAAACGTTTGTGGGCATGGTTAGCCCATACTCCTGCATAACAGTCAGCTTGAAGTTCTACGCGTACTTGTAGTTGGTTTTCTCCTGCTTTACCTCTAGCATGTTGTTTCATTTGTTGAACTTTACTGAGTGTGCCTTCCATATTTTGAATATGATGACCAATCTCATGAGCAAGTACATAGGCTTGTGCGAAATCTCCACCAGCATGATGTTTTAGACGAAGTTCATCAAAAAAACCTAAATCTACATAAACTTTTTGGTCAGCAGGACAGTAAAATGGTCCCATTTGAGCAGAAGCATAACCACATCCACTTGTTGTTTGACCTCGGTAAAGTACCATTTTAGGTTCTCTGTAGGTGGCTCCATGTTTTCTAAAGATGTCTTGCCAAACCTCTTCTGTGTCATGTAGCACGGTAGAGATAAATTTAGCCTGTTTATCATCAGCAGCTGGGTTACTTACTTTTGATGAGCCTCCCCCCATAACTGAGGAGAGAGGGTTAAAGCCTGAAAAGTATGCCACAGCACCTATACCAAGAATAGCCCAACCAAATTTGGTTCGTAATAGTCTTTGAATAAATGGCCAAAGAAACATAATGGTTCCCATTGATGGCATACCTCTGCCTCCTCCACCACCACTGTGTGGGTCTCTTCTTCTATCCTCTACATTGTCACTTTGCTCTCGGTCTTCCCATCTCATTTAGGCTCCTATGATTTTTTGTCAAATTATAACACAAGTAAAATTTGACTACAATAGTAGTAATTATTTTACATATAGTTTTAGGAGTTCAATGTGTCTTTAGCTTTAGCAAGAAAGTATCGACCTGCAACATTTGATGATTTGATTGGTCAAGAGGCAGTAGCACAAACTTTAAGTTTAGCATTAGATAGTGACAGACTATCACATGCCTATCTTTTTTCAGGTTTAAGAGGTTCAGGAAAGACATCAACTGCAAGAATATTTGCAAAAGCTCTTCTTTGTGAAAAGGGTACAACCTCTCACCCTTGTGGTATTTGTTCTCACTGTGTAATGGCTACTGAGTCACGACATATGGATATCATAGAGATGGATGCAGCGTCAAATAGAAAGATAGATGACATAAGAGAACTGATAGAACACACTAAGTATAAGCCTTCAACAGCACGATATAAAATTTTTATTATCGATGAGGTGCATATGTTGACTAAAGAGGCATTTAATGCCCTTTTAAAGACACTAGAAGAGCCACCAGATTTTGTAAAATTTATTTTGGCGACGACTGACCCTTTGAAACTTCCTGCAACCATACTAAGTAGAACACAGCACTTTAGGTTTAGAAAAATTCCTCAATCTGTAATAGCAAAGCATTTAGCACATATTTTAAACTTAGAGGGTGTGGAGTATGAGCAAAATGCTTTAGATATTATTGCTCGTTCGGGAGCTGGGTCGGTTCGTGACTCTTTAACCTTGCTTGACCAAGCCATTGTCTACTCTAAAAACTTTATTGACCTCTCTACCGTTACAAATATGCTTGGTATTATAGAGCCATCTATGTTGGCAAAACTTTTAGAAGATATTATGGCAAAAGATGAAGCCAAAGTTTTAGACTTTATACGAAGTGCCAGTGAGTTTGAAGCTGAAATGGTTATAGATGAGTTAATGCTTTACCTCAAGGAGGTTCTTTTAAGTGGTTCACATGTTATAAAACCCATGATTATAGAGCGTTTCTTTAGAGTCTTAGCCGAGTCAAAAAGTCTGCTAAACATGGGAGCAGATGGTGAGTTTGTTCTTTCTCTAACGCTTTTCAAAATGATGGAATCTTTACAGATAAAAGAGATAGATGCAATGATTCGCTCTTTAGAAAAAGAGCTTTCAGGTGTTGAGGTAAAAAAAGTAGCTCCTGTTAGAGAGGTGCTTCCTGTTCAAGTTCCTATAGAAAAAACAGTGGAACAAAATGTAGAAGCGATACAAGAAGAGGAGTTGGTTCAAGATATGGAACCCGTAGTAGAACCTCAAATAGAAGTTCCTAAAGAGGTTGTAGTATCTGAACCAATAGTTGAAGCTCCACTCGATGAAGGTGCTAAACTTTTTAACGTTCTTATAACAAAAATGTACGATAGAAACTATGATTTAGGTGAGTGTTTTAAACATAGTATTGCTTATGTCTCTTTTGAGAACAATCTTCTAACTTGGGAGTCCTCTGCCTCTGATAAGGAGAAGGTACTGCTACGAAACAACTGGAGTATGATACGTATGTTTGTCCAAGATATTTTTGGTTTTGAGACAAAAATTAAAAATATTTCAAAGGAGTTACCCTCCCAAGTAGAGACGAAGCGTGTTGAAGAGCCATCTTCCATGATAGAAGATGAGGTACTAAACCAGCCTATAGAAGAGTTCCATACACCCCCAATAGATGATAATGAAATACCCATGAAGAGTTCCTGTATAGCCCCAGAAGCAGGAGACACTGAAGCAGCCAAAGAGAAAGATGAACGTACCATTTTAGATGAACCAATGGTTGCTAAGGCAATAGAGTTGTTTGCACCTGAGAAAGTTCGGATTAAGAGGAAAGTGTAGAGGGGGATATGATTTTGTAGAGTTTAAAATCTCTTGAATTTTATTCATTGATAAAGCCTTTTCGTTTAATGAATTTATTGAGTTACTCCGTTAACTCAACTTCTTTGAATCGTTTTAAACGTTTTAAGAAATAGATATCTACAAGTTTAGCTAAGTCTGATTGCTTCTTTTTAAATTCTGTTTTATTTTTATAGTCTATCTTATTAATATGATAATGTACTCTAAATTGGTCTTTTGAAATGGTGTAGTGGTAAATATTTTCATCATATTCATCGGTATGGTCAAACTTTAAAACAAAAGAGTAAACAATGTAAAGCGTTAGCTCAATATCATCTTTGAAACTCTTGTATGGTTCTAAGTTTTTAATAGCCTCAGAAATAATAAAGTTATCATTGCTTTCTGTAGACAAATATTTTTCATACTCTTGCATGAAGTCGTCATCTTTAAGATAATCTAAAAAATTTTTAAGTGTTAACTCATTAATTTTATATCGGTACATTATTTTTGTAGCAACTCTATCGTTACCTGATATACGATAATTTTCACGATAAATATGACTTTTACTATTATTAATAGGTATTTCACGTAAAAGTCTAGGAAACATCTGAAACTGAAAAATTTCAAAATCGCTTTTATGTACTAATCTTACATGTTTAAGTTTGTCTACTAATGTATAACAAGAGACCAAATTATTATAGCGAATATGGATTTTTTCATATTTTTCTATCTCTTTGTTATATTTATATAAAGAGCGATTTGAACGATGTTCATGTTTATCATAATCGGTATCTTCAAAGGTATGAACATAAAGCTTTCCTTCTCGACTAAATGGTTGTTTGATGTTGTTCCATAAAGTAGAGAAAAACTTTTTTTTGTTTTTATTCTCTTCAGTTGTAAACCATGATTTTACAAATGTTAGCATGGTCAAATAGATTGTAAAGTTAACAAGAATTTCTGCAAAATTTAATCCCATGTTTGCAAAAATTTTTATTGTATCTTCTGTTTTCATATCTTTAATCCACGATACAACACCAAAATCTAAAAGAGGTGCTTCTCCTGCTAAAGTGACAATAGCAATAAAAAAGAGTATTTTTTTAGAACTTTCATCTAGGGCAAAAGCTTTATTTTTCTTAAGTTCTCGTATGTCTTCAATATCGGCTTGATAGTTTGCATTGTAGCTAATATCTTCTAATTCTCGCAATGTTTTATTTTGATGGAACATTGCCAAGGACTCTTTTGCTTTGTCTGCAGTGTCTATACAAAAGTCAATAGAGGCTTTCCATTTTCTATAATAGAAGGTATTAAGAATGGTCTCTTCTTTTTTTATGTTTAAATTGGTAGTGGTGTTTCCTACTTTTATGTAGTATGCCTCTTGAATTTTACTATCCATCATGTGAAATTTTGGTATTACCTGAAGAAGGTTTTGTATAAAAATTTCACTTGCTGATTCATCATCTAAATCTTTTGTTTTTTTAATATTCTCTTTTTTATCTCTTTTGATATCTTCAAGTAGGTACGAGTTTAATTTTTTAAGTATATCATTGTTTAGAGCTATTTCATTGATAATTTTACTTAAATAGTTCACTTTTGTTTCATGTAAAAAGTTTAATATAATGCGTTCTTCAATAGTGTCTTGAATAATTTTTTCAACCACTCTTTCAATCAGTTCATGTTCCTCTTGAGTTTTTTCCTTATTTATCTGTAGTTCTAGCTTAGGAAGATGTTTCTCAAGGTTTTTATAGATGTTTTTAGTTACAGAGAGATGATAGAGTTCTCCTTTTTCTAAGTGCAGTCCATGAGTAAAAAAGATACCTTTTTTTATTAGATTCTCAAAGTTTCGATTTAAAATTGTATGAAATCTTATATTGTTATTCTCTTCGGTGTTTTCAATAGAAAACTTCATCTTATCTTCGCTGAATAACTTTTGTTCCTTGAGTGATAAATTAAAATCAATATATTCAAATTTTATAGCATTATCAAGGTTCTTAAATGAAGTAGTAACATTTTTTAGAAACTCAATCAAAAGTGCATCTTGACTTCTTGCTCCTATATTGTCTACATAACCAATACTTTTGTTTAAAAAAGTTTGCGTTATATTTTTGATGCTTTTTTTATTTAAAATTTTGACCAAAATGACAAAGAGTTCATACACTATGTTTTCTTGATTTACTTCGTCAATAAATATAAAGCCTAAAGAGTCCATGGTAATGGTGGCATTTTTATATTTAAATGTTATCCAAGACCAATTGCTATTAACTAAAGGTTCAGAGCTTTGTAGACTCTCTTCTTTTTCAATATTGGTACAGAGTTCATGAAAATCAGTCAGTGGTAACCAAAGTGCGTATAGGTTTGTTTCATCTGTTTGTATATTCATCTTCCCCCCCTTTATATTTATAAGGATAACATAAAAAAATAAATGAACAATGAATGACTTAGATTAATAGAAGTTTGATTTTTAAATTAAGAAGTGGTGGGTCGGGGGAGACTCGAACTCCCGACCACTCGGTTATGAGCCGAGTGCTCTAACCAACTGAGCTACCGACCCGTTAGAGCAAAAGCAACAAATCTAAGGGTTATTTCCTTATCATCGTTAATTTTGAGTCCGAATTATACATAAAATAAAAACGAAAAGCAAGTAAATTCTCTAAAATACCAAAAAGAACTGCAAAAATAATAAATGAAGTCCCTCCATGGCTAAACATTGGCAGTGGTAGACCCACAACAGGAGCCATTCCAATGGTCATTAAAATGTTGACCGTCATGTAGATAAAAAAGAGAAAGGCTATACCTGAGGAGACCACCCGTACATAATAGTCTTTTGAATTTTTAAAGGCAATATACATTAGATGTAAGATTAGAGCGATGTAGAGACCAATTGTTATCATCATTCCTTTAAAACCAAGACGTTCCCCTAAATAAGCAAAAATAAAGTCCGTTGAGGATACAGGTAAGAATTTTAATTGTGTTTGGGTTGCTTCTTCTTGGTCTTGTCCATCCATTCCACCTGAACCAATAGCAATCATAGACTGTTGAACATGATAACTAGGTTCACCAATAAAGTTGGCTATACGCTGTTTTTGGTAAGGTTTCAGACCATGTGTGTAGAGAAGAGGTGCTGTAAGACCTAAAATTAAAATCAATATAACCCAAATACGAGCTTGAATACCTATCGTAAATAAAACACCATAACCAGTAAGAAGCAGTACAAGACCTGTTCCTAAATCTGGCTCTTTTGCTATAAGTATGAAAGGGGTAAGAATATAAAAAGAGAGCTTGGCAAACATCCCCCATGAGTATCCATGTTTAGGAGGAGGATTCCGAGATATAAGATATCCAAGCATGAGTATAACAGTAATTTTAATAAACTCTGAAGGTTGAATGGTCATATGTATAACGGGTATCTCTATCCAACGTTGAGCTCCAAGGATTTTTTTACCAAAAAGTTCAACACTTAGAAGTAGAAGAAGATTAACCCAATAGGCTAGGGGTATAAGCCATTGAAATTTACGCCATGGAATTAAAAAAGCTACAAAAAACGCAACAGCAGAAATACCATAGTAAATCATTTGACTGTTAAAAGAGCGTTCTGAAATTTCATACACTAGGTATGAAGATAATACAAAAAGTGGTATAAGCTGTAGTATAAGTAGAAAATTTATCTGTTGAAGAATACGTCTATCAAATTGGAACCAGTTCATTAAGTGTCTTTTTTGATTGTATTATATCGAAGAGAGAATTAATCTTAAGTAGTGATGAGAGGAGTTTTAAGTATTTTTAGGGAGTAAATACTGAAGGGGTTTTCTATCAATTTAAAAGGAGGAATGAATGTAAACTCAATCAACTACTTAAGATATGTTCAAATTATACCTAATTCGGATAAAATTACTCTTAATTAGATAAAATTTTATATTAATATTTATTAACATTAAAAATGACGTTTATTTGATGGGCTTTTACGGCTTGTTTTTTTTCTTTTATTATTAGAAACATCAGATATTTTTGTATTTCCCATCATTTTTTCAGCCAACTCTTTAGCTTTTTTA
Organism: Campylobacteraceae bacterium; assembly: GCA_027068975.1. Lineage (GTDB taxonomy): Bacteria > Campylobacterota > Campylobacteria > Campylobacterales > Sulfurovaceae > UBA1140. The sequence continues at coordinate 39,900 of JALXFN010000070.1, forward strand.
AGTTTTTGAGCCTCTTTTTTATTTTCATTACTCTCTTTTTGTTTTATTTTTTTAGAACTGGGTTGTATATGTTTTTCATAGGTAAACCCTTCTGTCTCTATAGTCTCTAAAGTTTTATTAATAAGTTTTTCTATCTCATGCAGTTGTTCAACCTCTTTTTGACAAATAAGAGAGAGTGCTTGACCATTTTGTTTGGCACGACCTGTTCGACCGATTCTGTGAATATAGTCTTCATTTTTAGTAGGAAGCTCAAAGTTTATAACATGAGGCAGGTTAATAATGTCAATTCCTCTAGCAGCGACATCGGTTGCCACCAAAACACGTAAACTTTTATCTTTAAATGCTTGGAGTGCTTCTACTCTTTGTCCTTGGCTTTTGTCACCATGTATAGCTTTTGCATCTATGTTTTTTTCCTTGAGATGTTCTACTATTTTGTCTGCTTGTAGTTTAGTGTTGGTGAAAACCAAAACTTGCTGCCAGTTATGAGAACTAATAAGAGTAGAGAGTAGGGGCATCTTCTCCTCTTCGTTAACATAGTTTATGACTTGCTTTACCTGTTTAGTTGAAAGGTTCTCTCTGTCTACTTCTATAGTGATAGGGTTTTTTAGAAATGATTTTGCCAAACTCTTAATAGCTGAAGGAAATGTTGCTGAGAACATGACAGAGTGTCGTTTTTTTAATATTCCATCATCTTGTAGGGTATTGATAGGGAGTTTTGATAGAATAAAACGTATATCTTTTATAAATCCCATTTCTAACATTTTGTCTGCTTCATCTAACACTACCATCTCTACCTCGCAAAGGTCAATGGTTTTGTTTTTCATATGGTCTATAAGTCTTCCTGTAGTTGCTATGGCAATGTTCGCACCAGAGCGAATTTGTGTAGTTTGTCCTCCTAGTTTTACACCACCATAAAGTGCTACAGATTTATGACTAAACGCTTTTCCATACGCTTCTACTTTAGCATGAACTTGTAAAGCCAGTTCTCGTGTGGGTACTAAAACAAGAGCTTTTATTTTGTATCGGTCATCACCTGTTTTTTTTATACTATTCTCTTCTAAGTTTTCTAACATAGGTAAGACAAAAGCAGCTGTCTTTCCTGTGCCTGTTTGAGATGTGGCGAGGAGGTCTTTACGCTCAAGTAGTAGAGGTATGGCTTTTTTTTGAATCTCTGTTGGATTGGTATAACCAAGTTTCTCTATAGTGTTTAGTAGTTTATCTGAAAGTTTTAGCTCTTTAAATGACAATATTTTTTTCCTTATATTTATTATTCTTAGGTACTTATTGTTGTGGTATTATATTATACTTTCGATATAATCTATGCAAATAAATTTCACCATAACAAATATAGGACTCCCATAGATGCAATTTCAAGAATTTAAGATAGAAAATTTAGAACAATTCCCAAAAGATTTAGAGAAGATGTTAGATAAACATCTAAATAGAATTGATAGTATAGCAAAGAGTGATGACTTTACTTATGCAGGGGTCTTGAAACCTATGCAAGATTTAGATGAAGAGCTAGAGAACTTTTTTACACCTCTTGCTCATTTGAACTCTGTAGAAAACTCTGAAACGACACAAAAAGCGTATGAAGAGTCTCTTCCTTTACTCTCAAAGTTCTCTAGTCAAGTTGCACAAAATGAAGCTCTTTTTAAGAAGATAAAAAAGATATCTTCAGATGAGTTAGAACCTAAAAAAGTAATAGAAGATAATATAAAAAGTTTTGTTCTCTCTGGTGCAGAGCTTCCTTTAGAGCAAAAAAAAGAGTTAGAAGCCATAAATTTAAAGCTTTCAGAACTGGGAAATAACTTCTCTCAAAACCTTTTAGATGCTACCAATGCATATGAGTTGATAATAGAAAATGAGAGTGATGTAGAGGGAATCCCTGAAGGTGACCTAGCTTTGGCAAAAACAGAGATAGATGGAAAAATTGTCTATAAATTTACTTTACAAATTCCAAGTTATTTAGCCTACATGACCTATGGTGTTAATAGGGAGTATAGAGAGGAGTTGGCTAGAGCATACTCTTCACGAGCACCTAAAAATGCAGAGGTGATAGATGAACTTATGGAGTTACGACAGAAAAAAGCCAAACTTTTAGGCTTTGACTCTTATGCTGAGTATTCATTGGCAACTAAAGATGCACCATCAACCGATGCCGTAATAGAGTTTTTAGAGAAGTTAGCAGATGAGGCATTGCCTCAAGCTAAAGTGGAGTTAGAGGAGTTAAAAACCTATGCTCGAGAGGTAGATAATATCTTCTCTTTACAATCATTTGACGTAGCATACTACTCTGAAAAATTAAAAAAAGAGAAGTTTGATTTTGATAATAGTATGACTAAACCATATTTTGAAAAGCAAAGAGTACTTAGAGGGATGTTAGATGTAGTCTCTGAACTCTTCTCTGTAGAGTTTAAAGAGGTAGAGGTAACGGTATGGAATGAAAAAGTTAAAACCTATGACATATATAAAAACAGTAAGCTCTCAGGGCGTGTCTATTTTGATTTAGAATCAAGAAAAGAGAAGCGTGGTGGAGCGTGGATGCATAATTGGGAGACACACTTTGTAGATGCAAAAGGGGAGAAGCACCTGCCTTCTGCTTTTATAGTTTGTAACTTCTCTCCATCAACCGAAGATAGCCCAAGCCTTTTAAGACATGATGATGTAGTAACTCTATTTCATGAAATGGGGCATGGTATACATCATCTATTTGGAACTTGTACGGAACATTCGGTTTCAGGTGTTAATGGTGTAGCATGGGATGTGATAGAGTTTCCATCACAATTTTTAGAAGCTTTTGCCTATGAAAAACCAATTTTAAAATGTTTTGCTTTTCATCATGAGACAGGTGAGCCGATGAGTGATGAACTTTTAGACAAAATCAATAGTACAAAAAACTATCAAGCTGCTATGGGTATATTGAGACAGGTTGAGTTTTCACTATTTGATTTTAAGTTGCACCTAAAACTTCATAAAGGTGATGAGGTTCAAGAGCTTTTAGATGATGTTCGTAAAAAAACAGCTCTCTTAAAAGTACCAAAATATAACAAGTTTCAAAATGGTTTTGCTCATATATTTGCTGGTGGATATGCTGCTGGTTACTACTCTTACAAGTGGGCAGAAGTACTAAGTGCAGATGCTTTTTTTGCATGTACAGATGAGAGTGGGTTTAATCAAGAGAAAGCAGATGGTTACTTAAAGTATATTTTAAGTAGAGGTGGTTCTGTTGATATGAACATACTTTATAAGGAGTGGTTAGGAAGAGATGCAGACGTTACTTCTTTATTAAAATTGTATGGAATAGAGGCATAAAAGGTATAAACTAAAATTAAATTTAAAATTTTATCTTAAATAATAAGCTATTAATTTTTTTTAAACTATACTTATATAAATCAATATAAGGAGATAGGATGAAGAAAATAGTAGGGAGTATGTTGCTTGTTGCATCAACAACATTTGTTGTAGCTGATGAAGTAAAAGTAGCAGAAGATACAAATGTAACTGTAACAAAGAAAGCGTCAAAAGTAGAGAGTTTAGATAATCAAAGAGCATTTAATACAGCACTTAAGTTAGGTACATTAGGTGTGGGGCTTGATGTATCTACGCCTATTAATGATAAGTTGTCGGCTAGATTTAACCTAAATGGGGCAAGTTATACCGATACAGACACGCAAGATGATAATGATTATGAAGGGACTTTAGATTTATTAACGGCAGGTGTTTTACTTGACTACTATCCTTTTGAAAATAACTTTAGATTAAGTGGTGGAGCATACTACAATGGTAATGGATTTAAAGGAAATATAAAACCTTCTGCTACTACATCAATAGATATTAATGGTAAAGAGTATAATGTTGGAGATATAGGAAGTTTAGACTCAAAAATAGAGTTTGATAAGGTAGCACCTTATATAGGTTTAGGTTGGGGTAATGATGCTCACGATAAAGGTTGGGGATTCACTTTTGATTTAGGGGTTATGTACCATGGAAAGGGAGAAGCAACTTTAACACCTAAAGATGTTTCACCTTTAGTAGACAGAGCTGAACTTGATAGAAACGTTAAAAGTGAAGAGCAAGATATTAATGATGATTTAAGTGATTTTAAACTTTATCCAGTTGTTGCTATTGGTGTGAACTACAGTTTTTAAGAGTAAAGGCAGAAGCCTTTCTCTTAAACATTAAACCTAAAGTGCATTACATCGCCATCTTGTACGATGTACTCTTTACCTTCAAGACGGTTTTTACCAGCCTCTTTTGCACCTGCTTCACCACCAAATTCAATAAAGTCTTCATAAGAGATAACCTCTGCTCTAATAAAACCTTTTTCAAAATCGTTATGAATAACAGCAGCAGCTTTAGGAGCTGTAGTATTTTGACCTATAGTCCATGCACGAACCTCTTTTACACCAGCAGTAAAATAAGACATGAGTCCTAGTTTATCAAACCCTTTATGGATGATTTGCTCTAGTCCACTCTCTTCGATTCCGAGGTCATTAAGCATCTCTTCACGCTCTTCATCGTCGAAGTCTACCATCTCCTCCTCCATTTTGGCACAGAGTTTAATAACTTCTGAGTTTCTCTCATTTGCATAGGCTTTAAGTTTTGTAACAAACTCATTGTCTTCATCTAAACTATCTTCATCAACATTTGCACCATACATAATCTCTTTAGAGGTTAAGAGGCGTAACTCTCTGTTCATTTCAATAAATTCATCACTTTCAACATCTGCAAAAGTAGAGACAGGATTGTTTTCTGAAATATGTTCTAAAAGTGCTTCGGCTACAACAAGTTGAGCTTTTGCATCTTTGTCGTTTCCTCTTGCCTTTTTGTCAAGCAGTTTAATCCGTTTCTCAACAGCATCAAGGTCAGCAAAAAGAAGCTCTTGTTCGATAATCTCAACATCACGAAGGGGGTCAATACTCCCTTCAACATGTACCACATTTGGGTCTTCAAAACATCTTACGATATGTAAAATAACTTCTGTCTCACGAATGTTACTTAGAAACTTGTTTCCTAAACCTTCACCTTTAGAAGCACCTTTAACAAGACCTGCAATGTCTACAAAATCTAAAGTAGAGTATTGGATTTTTTCAGGGTTAACGATTTTTGCTAACTCTTCTAGTCTACTGTCAGGTACAGGAACAACTGCTTTGTTTGGTTCGATGGTACAGAAAGGGTAGTTGGCACTTTCTGCATTTTGTGCTTTAGTAAGGGCGTTAAATGTGGTTGATTTACCTACGTTTGGTAATCCTACAAGTCCGATGCTTAATCCCATAAATATCCTTAGTTTAAATAATTATGGAAGTTTAGCTAAATGTTGGTGAAGAGGGGGTTAGTCTCTTCTTTTTCGTTTTAATTCTCTAAGATATAGTAAAAAAGAGTATGTGAGTTGAAAAAACAAAATTCCAATTAAATCAGCAAGTACATCACCTACTGAAACTTCTCTATAGCCCGTGAAAGATTGCAGTATCTCTATAAGTATACCAAATGCAAGTAGAGAAACCATGTTTCTAATACGTTTAGCAATACTAGATGAAGCACGATTTAGTAAAAAAGAGAGCACAAAGAAAGCTGAAGCATGTAGAAATTTATCTGCTTTTTCAAAATCAAAAAAATGGTTTCCATCATCTGGAGTAAGTGCTTTATAGAGTACAAATATGGCAGTTATAAAAAAGAGTATTTTAAACTGATTCCTATTGAGTATATGTAGGTATTTAGTCATATCTATTTTGCCAGTTTTTCTAAAAGCCTTAGCGTGGTACGAACTCCAGCTCCTGATGCACCATGAGGGTTTTCTCCCCAAGCATGTTCGACAAAGGCAGGACCTGCTATGTCGATGTGTGCCCATTTATCTTTATGTTCATCATCTATAAACTCTTCTAAAAATTGACCAGCTGTTATGGCTCCACCATAACGGGTGTTAGAGATATTACAAATGTCTGCAATGGCACTGTTTAGTGACTTTTTCAAGTAACGGTTAAAGTCTAATTTTGTCGCAAACTCACCAGCAGTTTTTGATGCAGCTATATAAGCATCTTTAGGGGCATCACTGTTTCCCATAACAGATGAAGTATAGTGACCTACACCTACTACAGAAGCACCTGTAAGGGTTGCAAAGTCAAAAAGGTAGTCAGCTTGAACCTCTTGTTGTGCGTAACATAAAGTATCTGCTAAGACCAAACGACCTTCTGCATCTGTATTGCGAACTTCTATAGTTTTACCATTTTTTGCTACCAAAACATCATCTGGTTTGTAAGCGTCACCACCTATCATATTCTCAACTGCACCTACAAAACCGTGAACTTCGACAGGTAAGTTCATCTCAGCTACTGCTTTCATGATTCCTAAAACTGCAGAACCACCACTTTTGTCAGACTTCATGGTTACCATGTAGTCACCTGGTTTGAGGCTTAGTCCACCTGAATCATAAGTTAACCCTTTACCAACCAGAGAGACAACAGCCTTTGGATTTTTTGGTTTATGCGTTAAGTGAATAACACGTGGTTTATGACGAGAAGCACGAGCAACAGCGAGAAGTGTCTCCATTTTTTCTTCTTTTAGCTCTTTGGGTTTTAAAATTTTACATTTTAGTCCATTGTTCTTTGCTAAACCTTTAGCTATATCAGCCATAATAGCAGGGTAACAGTCATCTGGAGTGGTGTTGACAATGTCACGTGTAAAGTTAGTAGCATCTGCTGTTATTTCACCATTGTTTAGTGCTATTACACACTTCTCTATGTCAAGTTCATACTCATTATAGTCTTCTAAAGAGATAATAACCTTTTCAATAGGTTGTTTTGCTTTTTCACTTTTGTATTTGTCAAAGCTATACGCTCCTAGTTTAAAGCCCTCTACTATGGCTCTTATAACAGCTGTACATTTAGGGTGATTCATATATGAAGCTATTTTAAGTGATTTGTACTTGGTGGCTGATAAGCTTTTAATGGCTGTGGCAACTGCTGTTCGTACATTCAGACTTGAGATTTTATCAATCCCAACATATAATCTATTTTTATCTATAAGTAGATAGCTATCATCTTGTCCAGCTGAATAACCAGCTTTTTTTAGAAGCTTTTTATCTTGAACAAAACGGTGTTTAAAGTTTTTATCTACTATTATTATAATTTCTACATCAGCTTCTATTTCAGTTATTGGGTTGTTGGTTACTTCAAAATTCATATTCTATTTCCTTTATTTTATATTAACCGTAGGTGTGACCATGTCACACGTCAAAATCAAATATTGCATAAATTAAAAATGTATAATTTCAATATTATTCAAATCGCTATTTGTCGTGTGACACGGTCACACCTACATGGTTTTTTATTTATATCCGAACAATTTTATCTAAATTGCTCAGCTAAAATATCTTGTGCTTGTATCATATCTTTGTCACCACGTCCAGAGAGGTTTACTAAAATGGTCTTACCCTTTATATCCTCTTTTTTCATTTTTTTCAAGTAGGCAATGGCATGAGAACTCTCAAAAGCAGGAATAATACCTTCAGATTGAGATAGCCATACAAAGGCATCCATTGCCTCATCGTCAGTAATATGGTTGTAGGTTACGATGTTATTGTCTTTAAAGTAAGCATGTTCAGGTCCAATACCTGGGTAGTCTAAACCAGCAGAGATGGAGTGTGCCTCTTGAATCTGTCCATCTTCATCTTGGAGTAGGTAGCTAAGTTGTCCATGTAGTACCCCTGGGCTTCCTTTTTCTAAAGAACAGCCATGTTTAGAGTCCAGTCCTAAACCACCAGCTTCTATACCGATACACTCAACTGAGTCATCTTCTAAAAAGTGGTTAAAGATTCCAAGTGCGTTTGACCCACCACCAATACAAGCGATAACTTTGTCAGGTAGGCAAGACTCTACAATATCTAACTGTTGTTTAGCCTCCCAACCAATAATAGATTGAATATCACGTATCATCATAGGGTAGGGGTGAGGTCCTGCTACAGTTCCTATAATATAGTAAGTATCACGAGCATTGGTTACCCAGTGTCTTATGGCATCGTTCATGGCATCTTTTAGACTTTGGCTTCCAGACTCTACAGCGTGAACTTTAGCACCAAGAAGTTTCATTCTAAAGACATTTAGCTCTTGACGTTTAACATCTTTAGCACCCATAAAGACTTCACACTCCAAACCAAAAAGAGCAGCAACTGTAGCAGTAGCTACACCATGTTGACCTGCTCCAGTTTCAGCAATAACTTTCTTTTTACCTAAACGTTTAGCCAGTACAGCTTGTGCAACACAATGGTTGATTTTATGAGCCCCTGTATGGTTAAGGTCTTCACGTTTTAAGTAAACCTTAGCATCTAACTCTTTTGAGAGGTTTTGGGCAAAGTAGAGAGCAGAGGGGCGACCGACATAGTTTTTGTAGTAGTAGTCTACCTCAGCCCAAAAATCTTCGTTAAAGCGTACAGCTTCATAGTCAAGACGTAGTTGTTCAAGGGCAGGCATTAGAGTTTCTGGAACAAAGCGTCCACCATATCTATGTTCATCATCCTGTGAACCAAAGTGACCATTGCTATCAGGGTCATGAGGGCTTGGTTTTGGAATATAAATAGTTTTTTTTGTCATTCATTTTCTCGATTTTTTGATAAGTATTGGATTATAGCGAAATAACATTTATTTTGTTTGTAATTATTAATTTGAAAAAATAAAAAGTATTATTATATAATGTAAGTATAATAATTTTTTTTGTGATATTTTGTGTTTAATTTAACATTTATACTATTTTTATGTTTATTAAAGTTTAAATCTATTATAATTATGTTTCAACGGCATATAGGTGACGGTCTAGCTCTCCCCTATTTCCTGAATTAGTATGGTTTGCTTGTAAGAGTGGATTGTCTATTAAGTCTAGATTTGTCATGTATATTTATTTTTCTATAAGTATGCCGTTGAACTCCCTAAGATTGCATAAGCGTTATTATTTTGAATCTATTCAAAATATCCTTTTTCTTTGTTTTTTATAACACTTATGTGGTCTTTAATTACTCCATTCATTGAGATATAAACACCATTTTTATTTATAGCATTTATATAACCATAAGCAGAAGCAAAGTTAGCTGTGGCCTCTATGGGGTTAATAGAGTAGGGAACCATAGCTCCTGTGAGGATTATCTCTTTTCTTAAGTTAGCGTCATCTAAGAATTTAGCTGTTTTATCTATGGTGTCTGTTCCATGAATTATTATAATGGTCTGTTCAGAATGTTCCTTAATAGTTTGGACTAGCGTCTCTCTGTCGTTATCATCTATATTTAAACTGTCTTTGCCTATTATATTAACAATTTTAAAAGTTGTTAACCAATGTTTGGCAATAGCCTTTAGTGCATTACCATTTGGTTCTATATCTAAATTTCCAGTTAGGGAATTATAGACTTTGTTAAAGGTTCCACCTGTATTTATAATTAATATCTTTTTCATTTTTATCCTTTAATTTATATTCTACCTCAATCGTGATAAAATGCGACAACAATTTACTATTGGAGAGAATGATATGATAATGAAGGGCAAAAAAGGAATTATCCTTGGAATTGCAAATAAGAAGTCTATAGCGTATGGTATAGCACAAGCATGTAAAGAGCAGGGTGCTGAGATGGCAATCACATTTTTAAATGAGAGATTTGAGCGAAAACTTGCACCCATAGCTGAAGATTTAGAGTGTGGTGCTAGATTTTACCCTTGTGATGTAAGCAAACCAGAAGAGATAAAAGCACTTAAAGAGTCTATAGAGAAGGATATGGGGAAGATCGACTTTATTGTTCACTCTATTGCTTTTGCTCCAAAAGAGGGGCTTGGTGGACGATTTATAGATATTCCTAAAGATGCCTTTGATATTGCTATGGATATTTCAGTCTACTCATTAATTGAGATAACAAGAGAATTAAAACCTGTATTGTCAGACAACTCTTCTGTATTGACACTGAGCTACTTTGGTGGTGTTAAGTATGTACCAAATTATAACTTAATGGGTGTTGCAAAAGCAGCACTAGAAATGACAGTTAGATATATGGCTGAAGATTTAGGTAAAGATGGTATTCGAGTCAATGCTATTTCAGCAGGACCAATAAAAACGCTTGCAGCAGCAGGAATTGGTGATTTCTCATTTTTGTTAAAGTGGAATGAAGCTCATGCACCGTTAAAGAAAAATGTTACCATTGAAGAGGTAGGTAACTCAGGTATGTATCTACTTTCAGATTTAAGCTCGGCTGTAACAGGTGAGGTTCATTACGTAGATAATGGGTACAATATTATGGGGCTTCCTGCTGTTGATTTTGATGAAAAAGGCAAAGCAACCATTGCATGGAATGGTACCGATAAACGTTAGTGGAAGATTCAAAAGAGTATTTAGCAAAAAAATCTTTTTTTGCTAAGATAATCACCATCTATGGACGTAATGCAGTTTTAGAAGTTTTGGAAGATGACTCCATTACCATTCATAAACTTCATTTTGCAGACTCTAATAAGCCAGTAACACAGTTAGATAGAATGGTAAGCATAGCCAAAAGTAGAAATATAGAGATAGCTTATCATGATAAAAAGGCTTTATCTCGCATCTCTAAAAATGCAAAACAAGACCAAGGGGTGGCTTTAGATATTGTTCTTGACCATGCTTTAAATGAAGATGAGTTTTTAGCTCAAAATAGCTCTTATAAGGTAATAGCACTTGATGGTATTCATAATCCTCAAAACTTAGGGATGATTATACGCTCTTGTGCAGCAGGGGATGTAGATGCTATTATTTTGCCTACTAAAAACTCTGCACAAATTTCACCATTGGTTATAAAAGCTTCAGTAGGAACACTCTTTAAACTGCCTATTATTAAAACAGATTCATTTATAAAGACATTAGAGAAGTTTAAAAATGCAGATGCTAAGTTATATACACTTTCATCTCATGCAACAAGCTCTTATAAAAATGAAGTTTATACCACTAAAACTATTTTTATACTTGGTAATGAGAGTGAGGGTGTTAGTAGTGAAGTGGAAAAGCTTTCAACTACTTCTATATCTATACCTATGAAACGTGGAGTTGAGTCGCTTAATGTAGCTGTTACAGCTTCATTATTAGCATTTTTATAAAAATCTATTTATAAAGAGAGATGAGTTATATCATCATCTCTTGTTTTAGTTTCTCTTGATTGAGCTTTTTAATAAGTTTTAGTGAAAGTTCACCATAACGCTCTTCGTCCATACCAAGCTTTTCAAGTAGAGGCTCTATCTCATCTTCATTTGCCCAAGCATTTAAAATCTTAAACTCTTTTTTTGTTAGTTTTACTTTTAAAACTTTCTTGAGTTCCTCTTCCTTTTTCAGTGGATTAACGAGTTTTCTAATGTGCTTTTCAACTTCATCCATTAATGGTGTTTCTTCATTGTCTATATTCATTTATCGTTCTCTTTCATGTTTATTCATCTCTTCATCTATTACGCTTTGCATAGCTATTTGAAGGTTTTTGTACCACTCTTTATCATTTTTATCAACTTGGAATGTATCGAGATAGTGTATGTGTACGGTTGCACTGTGAGCTGTTTTGTTATGTTCGTTAAGTAGTTTCTTACTGTTGGTTATAACTATGGGCTGAATACTAAGTTCCAATTTATTTGCTATAATACGTGTACCACCTTTAAAAGGCAATAGCTCTTGTTTGTCTGTTCGTGTTCCTTCAGGAAAAATAGCAACCACTCTTTTATATTTTTCTTTAGTCTCTTTTACATCTTTAATAAGCTTGGTAAGACCAGTTTTATTTTCTCTATCAACTTCTATCATGTTTGGAAGTTTTAAAACATAACCAAACCAAGGAGCATCAAAGAGCTGTTTTTTTGCTACCCAACGTAGGTCTGTCTCTTCTGCAGCTTCCATTGCAATAATGTCAATTATACCCTGATGGTTCATAACAAACATATCGGCACTATTGTCTCTTTTTCCATGTGAGACTATTTTCCCCCCAATTAAGAAGAGCATGACTCTATTCCAATAATGTAAAATATGATTTCGTTTATTTTTTAAAACAAACATGAGTGGAACCATGATTCCTGCAGCTATAAAAGATATAACTGCAGCACCATAGTAAAATCTAATTGTCGCAAATATCTTCATGTTTAATCCATCCTACGACACCATGTTTATATTCTATTTTTACAAAGTTATTACGCTCTGCTAGTTTTGTTGTGGTAAAACGTCTATCTATATGTATACTTGTTGTGCTGTTGGATGTAGGAACAATATAGAGAGGTGCCCCCTCTTTGATACACACTTTTGCCAAAGCTGTATAAAATGTTAAAAGAACAGCAGCCGAAATAACAGAAAGAATTAAGTAAAAAAAGTCTCTTTTCCATAAGAAGAGTAATAAGAATAGAATGGCTAATACTATAAATGTGTACTTTTTAAGTTTTTCAAAACTATCATCTTTAGGGTTCAGGTCTGTTTGTGCTGCGACAGAGCCATCGTGTAAATTTATTGGGATAAATTTATCAACAAATGTCTGCTTTATAGTATCAAAGTATGAAAATGTAAGTGATTTTTGCTCAGCTGGTAGAACAATATAGTATTGGATTTCCATTTTAGAACCTGTACGTTTTGCATTTTCTACACCATCTTTTAACGCTGAAGGGACAAATATATCTTCGAGATTGGCATCATGAGCCTCTATAGATATAGCAATAAGGTTTGTATGCTCATCAAAAACAGAAACTTGATGGTTTTTAATTTTTAGACCTGAAGCGATAACGCCTGAAAAGTTATCTTTTTGAGGAAGCTCTTTAACAGGAATCTTAATAGCATGTAGTTTCTCTTTTTTTCCATTTACTTTAACCGTTACACTAGGAATTTTAAATAAAATTTCTGTTGTTTTAAAGTAAAAAGTATAAAAAGTTTTTGTCCCATTTCTAATAATAACTGGTCGTTTTAAAATTGGTGTTTTATTACCTTCAAAATGAAATTTTATATTTTTAGAGTGAGCAGTTGTTGTTAAAAAGCTTATAGGAAAAACTTGTTTTTCATATACTTGTTTAGGGACATAACTGTATTCAACTTCATTTGCCAGTAGTACATTTGTAAAGGTGATAAAGAGTGCAATTAGCGTAAAAATATATGATTTATAATGTTGCATTAAGCAATTAATCCTTCTAGCATTTTAACACCATCTTCAGAACCTAGAATATTTTCTAAGGCACGTTCAGGGTGGGGCATAAGTCCAAATATGTTTTTGTTTTTATTACAAACACCAGCAATAGAAGTTACTGACCCATTAACCACAATAGGGTTACCATACTCATCTGAATAGCGTAGTAAAATCTGCTCATTGGCTTCTAACTCATTAAATGCCTCTTCATCTATGTAATAGTTACCATCAGCATGAGCTATAGGAATATTTAACACTTCATCTTTTTGACACTTTTGTAGAAAATCATTACTATTATTTACTACTTTTAGTGTTTGAAATTTTGATATAAAGTGAAGACCAATATTTCTTTTTAATGCACCAGGGAGAAGACCTAATTCTGTTAAAATTTGGAAACCATTACAGATACCAAGAACTTTTCCCCCATTGTTAGCATACTCTATAACAGTTTGCATAATAGGAGAAAATTTTGCAATAGCACCAGAACGTAGATAGTCACCATATGAAAAACCACCTGGTACTACAATTAAGTCTATATTCTCTGGAAGTTGAGTCTCTTTATGCCACACTATGGTAGTAGTACAACCAAGTTTTTCAAAAGCATACTTAGTATCTAAATCGCAGTTGGTTCCTGGAAATTGTAAAATAGCTATATGTTTCATTATACTAACTCGATGGTATAGTCTTCTATAACGGTATTTGCTAAAATCTCTTCAGCCATTTTTTCTACCTCTTTTTGAGCATCCTCTTTATTGGTTGATGAGAGTTTAAGAACAATTTGTTTTCCCATTCTTACATCTTCTACACCTTCAAAGTTCATTGCATCTAGTGCATGATGAATTGCTTTACCTTGAGGGTCAAGTACGCCTTCTTTTAAAAATATGTTTACTATCGCTGTCATTTTTTTTCCTACTTTTTATATATAACTTTTTTTGTTTATGAAGCAGAGGGCAGACACTGAGGTCGCCCCTACGTGTAATTTTGCTATTTGTTTCCTAAGATTCTGTTTAGAACCTCTTCATAAGCTACTTTTAGTCCACCTTGACCTTTTCTAAATCGGTCTTTGTCCATACTTTCACCTGTATTGGCATCCCAAAATCTAAAGTTGTCTGGGCTTAATTCATCTATAAGAATAATATTTCCATCTGTATCTCTACCAAATTCAAGTTTGAAGTCTACAACGGTCATCTCTTTATCGGCAAAAAACTCTTGCATAATGGTGTTGATACGTCTTGCCATAAATCTAATGTAATTTAACTCATCTATATTGTTGACTAATTCTAAAATAAGACAGTGTTGGTCATTAAGTTTTGGGTCACCTAGTTCATCATTTTTATAGTCAAATTCAACCAATGTAAATGGAAGCACTGTACCATCTTCTATGCCAAGGTTTCTACTAAGACTACCTGTAGCAATATTTCTAACGATTACTTCTATAGAGATAACTTCTGCTTTTTTATGCAACATATGATTATCATCTAGCATCTCTACAAAGTGAGTATTTACTCCCTTTTTTTGTAAAACTTTAAATAGCTCAGTAGAAATTTTGTTATTTAAGGCACCTTTTCCCTCTTCACTAGACTTTTTTTCACCATTAAATGCTGTTAAATCATCTTTAAATTCAGAAATTAGAAGAGTCTCATCTTCTGTATTCCAAATCTTCTTTGCTTTACCTTCATAAAGCAACACTGTTTTCTTCATCTCGCTTGTCCTTATATATTGTTTGTAATCATTAATGCTTTTAGTATATCTATAGCACTTTTAAGTTGAGCATCTTTATATATTTGCTCTTCTGTGATGTGTGTTTTATCTTTAGTTTTGTCTTTTCTCTTATGCTTTCCATCAACTTTTTCTAGTTCTCTCTCAAGGTGTTTTTGTAAATCTTTTTCTTTAATAGAGATTCCCTCTTCAACTTTTTGAATTTCACCATAGTCTACTTCTATGTCAGGTGTTACGCCAACTGCTTGAATGGTTCGTCCACTTGGTAAGTAGTAACGAGCGATAGTCAGACGCAAAGCTTCATCTTGGTTAATAGGCATAACCACTTGTACTGAACCTTTTCCAAAAGTTTTTTTACCTACAACTACAGCTCTTTTATGGTCTTGTAATGCACCCGATACAATTTCACTAGCACTTGCAGAGCCACCATTAACTAGGACAACAAGTGGAATATCTCTATTTGTACCTTGAGCTGTTGCATTGTACACAACATTCTCTTCAGCTACTTTACCTTTTTGACTTACAATAGCACCTTTGTCAACAAACAAATCAACTGTACCAATGGCTTGGTCTAAAAGTCCACCTGGATTGTTTCTTAAATCAATTATAATTCCTGTTCTTTCGGGGTGAGCTTTCATGGCTTTTTTTATACCGTTAACCACTTTTTTATCAAAAGAAGTAACTCGTAAATAAAGAATGTCATCGCCAATAGTTTTTGAATAGACTGATTGAATCTCTATAATGTCACGAATAATTTTGATTTTAAGAGGTTTGTTCTCTCCCTCTCTTACAATCATAAGTTCAATAGGGGTATTTGGTTTACCTCGCATAAGAGATACAGCTTTGTCTATGGTCATACCCATAGTAGCAAGGTCATTTATCTTTAATATAATATCACCAGCTTTTATACCAGCTCTATCAGCAGGAGTACCTTCTAAAGGGGCAATAACAGTTAATGCACCATCTTTCATACCCACTGTAATTCCTAAACCTCCAAATTCACCATGGGTTTGCACTTGAAGCTCTTTTGTCTCTTTTGCATCCATAAAGGAGGAGTGTGCATCAAGGTTAGAGAGCATTCCTTTTAGTGCATTATTGATAATATCACTGGCATTAATGTCATCAACATATTGGTCTTCAATTATTTGTACTATTTTTGTAAATTTCAAATAAGCTTGAAGTTTTGATGTTTGTTGGCTACTTGGTGACTCAGCACTCTCTGCGTTTGCAGAGGTAGCAAAGATAAGTGATGCAGTTATAGTAGAAATGAAGCCCAAAAGTATTGCTTTTTTATTTTTAATTATCATATTTATTGTTAGTGTCCCATTGTTTTTGAAATTGTGATAATCATTCAAATATAAGATTATTTAAATGTTGCCATAATTAAGAGATATATTCTATCAAAAATTACTAAAAGTTCACTAATATGTGGTAATTTAAATTAATAATCTTACACATAAATTATGTGATATTGAATGAAAGTATCATATAATACCTCAATTAAGTTGTTAAACATTTTATTGCAACAAAAGTGGCATTTTTTTATCAAGGTTTTGATATACAATTATAAAAAATAAAATAAATAGGAATAAGGATATGAGTATTTTAGAAAAATTAACCAATCAGATGACAGGAGCGATAGAGTCATCAATCTCATTGGCTCTGCACAATAAAAATCAAGAGGTAGACCCACTACATGTATTGTGGGGTCTATTGACCAATAGTAATTCACTCTTACACCAAGCACTTAATAAAATGAATACCGATAAAGCTGCAATAGAGCTGGAGGTAAAGAGTCTTGTCAATAAACTACCAAAGGTCTCTACCGTAACAAAAGAGAGCATCCGTCTCTCTCAAAAGATGGTAGCTTCACTACAAAAAGCAGAAGGGGTTATGGCCGCTAATGGTGACCAATATCTTGCTGTTGATGCATGGATTATTGCTAACATTGATGAAGATTTTATAAAAGAGACTTTAGGTAAGTATATTGATTTAATTGAGTTTAAAAAGACACTAGAGTCTATTCGTGGGGGTAAGAGTATCGACTCTCAAAGTTCAGATGAGGCATTAGAAGCGTTAGAACAGTATGGTATTGACCTTAATAAGAGGGCACTCGATGGTGAACTTGACCCAGTTATTGGTCGAGATGAAGAGGTGCAACGTATGATGCAGATTTTGATTCGAAAGACCAAAAATAACCCAATTCTAATTGGTGAACCAGGAACTGGTAAAACAGCTATTGTTGAGGGGTTGGCACAACGTATTGTGAACAAAGAGGTTCCTCTAAGTTTACAAAATATGCGTGTAATCTCATTAGATATGAACCGTTTAATCGCAGGAGCAAAGTATAGAGGTGAGTTTGAAGAGCGACTTAAAGCAGTTATTGATGAAGTAAAAGA
>JALXFN010000071.1 GCA_027068975.1 Campylobacteraceae bacterium
GTTTCATTTATACACAAGGAGTCAAATCAATTATATTCATAAAAATAAAATTA
Organism: Campylobacteraceae bacterium; assembly: GCA_027068975.1. Taxonomy (GTDB): domain Bacteria; phylum Campylobacterota; class Campylobacteria; order Campylobacterales; family Sulfurovaceae; genus UBA1140. The sequence continues at coordinate 54 of JALXFN010000071.1, forward strand.
ATCTATCAAATTTTTTCATAACAAACTGCTTGAAATAGAGAAATTTAAACTATTTTATCTTCTATTGAATAGATTTTCACCATTTTACATCAAAAATAGTTATTATAATAATAACTATTTAATGTCAACAATAAAAATTAGTTTTATATATGATTCTTATTCATTTGGAATATAAATTGAATCACTTGACATTTAAAATCTTATTACATATAATCGTCATGTTCCGAGTATTACAGATAATTATGTAGTACCAAATCTAAAAGGAGGATAAATGAATAATACTTCACAAATAGAGTTAGATACTATGGCAGAAGAAGCTGCAGCACTAACCAGTAGAAGAGATTTTTTCAGAAAAGCTGCTGCTTATTCAGCTGGTGCTGTTGTAGCTACAACTGTTCTTGCTGATGCAAGTGAGCATGCAAAAGCAAACCCTGAAGATGATAAAAACATCTTAGAGGAAAAACCTTGGAGTTTAGAATTGGGTGCCCCTGTAACTAAAAACAGATATGGTATGCCATCTCCATATGAGCATAATGTAACCAGAAGAACTACAGATATCTTGTCATCAGGAAACATGCAAGCATCAATTGCTGTAACTCCGATTCAAGACTTATCTGGAATCATCACACCAAATGGTCTTTTCTTTAATAGATGTCATGGTGGTACACCAACTATTGACCCTAACCAACATAGACTTATGATTCATGGATTAGTTGAAAAGCCAATTGTTTTAACAATGGATGAACTCAAAAAATATCCTAATGTTTCTAGAGTTCACTTTATTGAGTGTCCAGCTAATGGTGGTCCAGAGTGGAGAGGTCCTCAGTTTAACTCTATTCAATTTGCAAAAGGCTTTATGTCAAATGCAGAGTGGACAGGTGTATACATTAAAGACATTATTAAAGATTTAGGTCTTAAAAAAGAAGCTTTATGGATGCTTGCAGAAGGTATTGATAACTCTCATATGGGAAGAACCGTTCCTGTAGATAAAGTTCTTGATGATGCAATGATCGTTTGGGGACAAAATGGTGAAGCACTACGTCCAGAACAAGGTTACCCTATTAGATTACTTGTTCCAGGTTGGGAAGGTAATTTATGTGTTAAATGGTTATGTAGACTTGAGTTTGCATCTGAGCCATTCTATGCAAAAGAGGAGACTGCTAAATATACAGCTCTTACAAAAAATGGTGGAAAAGCAATCCAGCACTTCTATGCAAATGAAGTAAATTCAGTTATCACTTCTCCTTGTCCAGAGAAACCATGGAAAGACTTGAAAAAAGGTGACTTAGTAGAAATTGAAGGTCTGGCTTGGTCAGGTATGGGAACTATCAAAGGTGTTGATATCTCGTTTGACGGTGGTAAAAACTGGGAAGAGGCTTCATTAAAAGGGCTTGTTCTTGAAAAATCATGGACTAGATTCTCTTACATATATAAATATGAAGGTAAAGATTTACTTCTATCAACTCGTGCAAGAGATGATGCAGGTCATATTCAGCCATCAGTTAAACAAGAGAGAGATACCGTTGGTGTTGAAGGTGTTTACCATAGAAATGGTATCCATACATGGGCAGTAGCAGCAAACGGGGAGGTAACAAATGTTCAAGTCTTATCATAAAAAAATTATCACATCTACTATTGTAGCATCGGTTGTTCTTTTAGGAACAGCATGTAATGCATCAAGTGACAATGATAAAAAAGCCAAAGCTCCAAAAGTTGAAAAGAGTTCAAGTTCAGTAGGTCCAGCAAAAGCTGAAGTTTCAGACTCTGTAAAGAGAACCTATGCAAATGGTAAAAAAGTTATTGACGGTGGTGTAACTTACCCAATCGTTAATGGAAAAACAGGTGCATATGCAGTAAATGAAAAAGCACATAAAGCTGCTATTAAATTTGGTAAACCAGCAACTGCAAATGAGATTAAAGCTTGGGATATCGATGTAATGCCTGATGGTACAGGTCTTCCTGAGGGTTCAGGTTCTGTAGAAGATGGAGAAGAGCTTTACGAAGAAAAATGTGTATCTTGTCATGGTGACTTTGGTGCAGGTTCTGGTTCATACCCTAAACTTACAGCTGGAAATGCTTATGAGATGCAAAAAACTTTAGTAAATCAACGTGTTAATGGAAATGATGAAGGTCCAAAACGTACTTTTGGTTCATACTGGCCAAATGCAAGTACATTATGGTGGTATATTAAAACTGGTATGCCTCATCCAGCACCAATGTCATTAACAGATGATGAAGTTTATGCAATCGCTGCATATATCCTTAGCATCAATGAACTTGAAATTGATGGTGAAGCAGTAGAAGATGAGTATGTTCTCGATAGAGAAAAATTCTTAAAGATTAAAATGCCAAATAAAGATGGATTTATTCCGAACATTGATGGTCCAAAAGGTCCAGACAATGTACGTACATTCTATGATGATGTAAGTAACTATGGTAATGGTACAAGATGTATGAAAGACTGTTTTGATGGCGAAGCAAAAGTTCAAAAAATCAAAATGGCAATATCTGACTTTGCACCACCTTTAAGTAATGAGAAATCTCTTCCTGCTGCACCAAAAGGTGCAAAAGCTGAACATCCAGGTAAAGCAGGTTATGAGAAGCACTGTGCTATCTGTCATGGTACGGACTCTATGGGTGCACCAATGCTAGGAAATAAAGCAGCTTGGGAGAAAGTACTTAAGCAAGGTAAAGATACTGTCTATTCCAATGCTATACATGGTAAAAATGCGATGCCTCCAAAAGGTGGAACATCATTACCTGATGATAAAATCAAAGAAATTATTAACTACATGATAGAAGAAGCCAAGTAGTTTTTAATTACACAACCCATCCACAATAAGTACATATACTTCTTGTGGATTGACAAAGAAGTATGGTTTTAATTTATAGTTAAAACTATACTGAAAGTTATAACAAACAACAAATTTAACACAATTTTTATTTAAAATCGTGTTATCAATTTAACCACAAATGAAAGGATTCCAATATGGAAAGAAGAAAATTTTTAGGTTTAAGTCTAGCTGCAGTAGCACTAGTACCAGCAAGTGTAAGTGCTTTTGATTTTAGAAAAGATAAACCAGACACATGGAAAGCACATAAAGTAGATGAAGCTATAAAAGCACTTTACGGTGATATTAAACCAGAAGAATCAGGTCTTAGTATCAACGTTCCTAAAATTGCATCAAATGGTGGAGCTATCCCTGTTGGTATGAAAAGTGATGTTCAACTTAAATCTTTAGCACTTTTTCAAGATTCTAACCCTGAAGCTGCAGTAGCTGCATTTACTATTCCAGCTGATGTTAAAACCGTTAATTACATGACTAAAATAAAAATGGCAAAATCTGGAGAGATTACTTTAGTTGGAGAAGGTACCGATGGTAAATTTTACAAAGTAAGTAAAAAACTAGACGTTGCTCTTGGTGGTTGTGAAGGTTAATCCCTTTTCAACATAAAACTAATTTTAGAATATTACGAAGATAACATAAAGGAATAAACATGGCAAACATGAAAATTAAAGCAAAAGTTAAAGGTGACACTCTTAAGTGTAAAGTTCAAATGAAACACGATATGATTACATATAATATCGCAAAGAAAAAAGGTGTTGATGCAAACTTTATCACTTATGTAACAGGTAAAATTGGAGATAGAATTGTATTTGAAGCGTCAACAAGTCAATTCTTATCAAAAAACCCAATTATTAAATTTGAAGCACCTGCTGAAGGTGTAAAAAAGGGTGATGAACTTACAATGTACTGGAAAGACCTTTCAGGTAAAGAAGTTACTGAATCTAAAAAAGTTAAGGGACTTAAATAAGTCTATCCTTCTCCCTTTTGGGAGTTGGTTCAAACTACTGAATTAATAGAATTCATAACAATGAATTGTTTTAATTTAGAAATTTTCTAAAAATCACTCTAACTCACAAAAAGACTCTTTTAAAATGAAAAGCAATATTTCTAATACAAAAAAACAGCATAATCAAGTAGTCGGTAAAGTCATAAAACTATTTATTTCACAGGAGAATAGTTCTAATAGAATATTAAAAGAGAGATTATATCTTGACCATTCTGGTGTTATAGATGATAAGTTCTATAGCAAAGACATCAATCGCTCTGTTCTTATTAGCTCTATTAAAAGCTATAGTATGGCACAAGAAAATAATATATCCATTAATTATGGTGAATTAGGTGAAAACATACTTATAGACTACAATCCATATGACCTACCTACAGGAACACAAATAAAAATAGGTGAAGTAACAACTCTAGAAATCAGTCAAAACTGTACACTATGCAAAAGCCTTACAAAAATAGATACAAAACTACCCAAACTTCTAAAAGATGACAGAGGAATATTTGCAAAAGTAGTAAAATCAGGCTATATACACATAGGAGATGAAATAACTATTCTTTAATAATATCCATTACCTATGGTCTTAAATAGCCTCTACTATATCCATCTTTTACTCCAATATAACAACCATTAATCATATTTCCACCATTATCTTTAGAATAGTAGAAAGGAATCCAAAGAAACAGTTTATCTCACTACTTAATGTATAAGACTTTAAATGACAATCAAATCCAATAGTATATGACTGTTTAATATTAATTATTTATTGTAGTATTTTGACTTATCAAAACTCCTTCTATTATTTTATCAATATTTCCATCTAATATATCATTAACATTTGAATAAGGTATATTAGAACGTACATCTTTTACTTGTTGATATGGAGCCATAACATAGGAACGTATTTGATGTCCCCACCCGATATCACTTTTTTCTACTCCATCCATTTTAATCTGTTTCTTCTCCATCTCATACTCATAGAGACGAGACTTTAGCATCTTCATAGCAGTTGCTTTGTTTTTGTGTTGACTTCTATCATTTTGGCACTGAACCACTATATTAGTCTCAATATGGGTAATACGAATAGCACTCTCTGTTTTATTAACATGCTGTCCCCCTGCACCACTTGCACGGTAAGTATCTATGCGTATATCTTTATCTTCAATCACAATATCTACATCATCATCAATCTCTGGAGAGACCATTACAGATGAAAAAGAGGTGTGACGCTTAGCATTAGAATCAAATGGAGAGATACGAACCAAACGGTGAATACCATTTTCTACTTTTAGATAACCGTAAGCATTCTCACCCTTGATAATAAAACTTACATCTTTAATACCTGCTTCATCACCTGCCTGATAATCAAGCTCTTCGACTTTAAACCCTTTACGTTCAGCCCAACGTAGATACATTCTATAGAGCATACTTGCCCAATCCTGAGACTCAGTTCCACCAGCTCCTGGATGTATAGAGATAATAGCATTGTTTAAGTCATGTTCCCCACTAAGCATCATTTGAACTTCTAAGGTATTAATACTCTCATTTAAACTATCAGCTTCCTCATAGAGCATCTCTATGGTCTCATCATCTGACTCGACCTTTGCCATCTCAAAATACTCCACAGCATCATATACCGAAGTATGAGCATGTTCATATTTTTCAAGTATTCGTTCTAACTTTGTCTTCTCTTGCGAAATAGCAGAAGCTCTTTTTGCATCACTCCAGAAGTCTGCATCTTGTTGCATCTCATTAATCTCATCTAAACGTGAAATAATATTATCGGGTTTAACAATATTTTTTATATTTTCCATTTTAATAGTAAGTTTTTTTAAAAGTTCACTATACTCGTATGCGTCCATTAGTTAAATCCATTCTCTATAAAGTCTGACGTAT
>JALXFN010000072.1 GCA_027068975.1 Campylobacteraceae bacterium
TAAAGTCTAAACTAAATCTTGATATTAAAAATATCAGGGGTATGGGGTATATGCTTGAAGAGCTATGAAAAAGAGGCATTTCTAAAGAGTTTTTCATTGCTCTTTTTGGTACAGTTTATCTTTTTGACTTTAGTAATGTGGCAGTACCATAAGAGTGTTGACCATAAGTATGACATGAAGATTATGCATGAGATGACACAGTGTTCCTACACACTTGATTGTCCTAAATATGAGATGGATTTTGTGCATGATTTAAAAGGGCAAGAGCTAAATCGGCTTTATGGTGGTAGTGAGTACTATATGCTCTTTACCATTCCTACAAGTAACAGTGACTACTTAAAATTTTCTCTCTCTAAAGAGAAGTATGAGAAAGAGCATGAGAAGATAGTTTATGACAATTTGGTTACTTATTTTCTTTTTTTAATGATTACTCTGCTTATATCTGGGCTATTTGCCCGTTTTTCACTTCGACCTCTTAATGAGGCTCTACGGCTTAATGATGAGTTTGTTAAAGATATGCTTCATGATTTTAACACTCCTCTTTCTAGTTTAAAAATAAATTTTAAGATACTACAGAAAAAATTTGGAGAAGATGCTGCCATCAATAGAAGTGAAGAGGCAATGCAGACCATCGCTAGTTTACAGTCTAATCTCTCCTATTTTCTCTCTCACAGTCCACTTAGTCAGGAGAGAGTAGATTTAGAAGAGATGGTTGTTGCTCGTGTTAAGAGTTATAAAAGTGTTTTCCCTGATATAGATTTTTTAGTTGATATTCCTAAATGCTATTTGGAGATAAACAGAGAGTCCTTTTTGCGTGTTGTAGATAACCTTTTAAGTAATGCTTGTAAATATAATGTAAAAGATGGGAATGTTTATATCTTTTTTAAAGAAGATACTTTAGTCATAGAAGATAGTGGTATAGGTATAAAAGAGCCTCAAAAGATTTTTGACCGTTTTTATAGAGAGACGAGTAGGGGAATGGGAATAGGGCTTCATGTGGTTAAAAAACTTTGTGATGAGTTGGATATTCAAATAGAGGTAGAGAGTAAACTTAAAAAAGGAACAAAATTTTTAATTAACTTAGAAAAAGTAATGTTGAGCTAATGCGACTCTGTTAAACTCTTTTAAACAAACTTAAAGGATTTGAAATGAAACAGAGTAGAGTATTTAAAATTATTGGATTGTCGGTTATTACGGCAGGGTTACTTGTGGGATGTGGTGGAAATAGTAGTTCTCCTACTACACCAACAACATCTACAACTTCAGAGGGATTAAAGGGTTCTTTGGTGAAGGGACCTATTACAGATGCAAAGGTAACCATTTATGATGCAAATGGTAAAGAGGTAGCCTCGACGACCTCTAAAGATGGTAAGTTTACATTACCAAAAATGGACTTGACAAGTGACTACTACACTATTGAAAGTACAGGTGGAAGTTATGAAGATGAAGCTACAAAACAGAGAGTGACGGTAGCACTTAATGATGGATTAAAGACACTTTTAACCAAAGCAGAGTTACAAGAGATGCTTAAGAAGAATGAGTTTGTAGCATTAACCCCTGAGACAACGATTTTTACTGAGTTGACAAAAGAGAAGTTAGCAGGTGGTACTGATTTAAATAGCTCTATTACAGAGTCTGAGCAGTTGATTTATGATTTATTGATTAAAGACTCCTCTCCTCTTCCATCACTTCAAGGAGATAAGTTAATAAAAAAGGGAGATTTGACTAAGGATATACCCTCCGACCAAACTCAAGCCTTTGCAAAAAACAGAGCCATCTCGTTTTCAAACCTTATGAAAGATTTAGGCATTGCTCCTGAGCGTGTTTTTGAAGTGATTAGAAAGATAAAAGAGGACATTAAAGATGGTAAATCGGATGGAATTGACCTAGATGGTGATGATATTGTCGATACAAATGCTACCCAAGAGTACTCTTTGGCTCGTACCAAGCTCTTTAATGATACAACCAGTA
>JALXFN010000073.1 GCA_027068975.1 Campylobacteraceae bacterium
ATCATTAACAATATTAGCTTCAGAAATAGTTGGTTTTTTAATACTATTCTTAAAATGTGAAACTTTATCTATTTTAGCAAATCTACTTAAGTCAATAAAACATTTACCATCTTTACATGTCATTGCAGATGAAGCAGTAACATTAACTGTAAGCAATGCTAATGATAATAAAGTTGAGACCATCTTGTTGTTTTTCATAAAATACTCCTTAAGATAAAACTCTTTATAGAATAATTATGACTAAATTTAAGAAAAAAAACAACAAATATTAAAATAAATCTTTAATTTTCAATAAAAATGTTTTATTTATTTTCACTTTTGGCTTTTGTCTAAATATAAATTAATAGAGAAGAATATTTTTTATTTTTTTATTTTTTTGAGTGTTTTTAATTGTTATTTACAATTAAGAGTAAAGTTAAAAAATAGCTATTTTTTTAAGATTTAAGAGATTATAAAGGTTTATATATGGGTAGAGAAACCCATATATGAGGATGAGGCAATCTACTCTTGACTCTCATTTATAGTCGTATCACTACTCTTTTCAGAAGCTATATCCAAACCATCTTCACCAATCACATCTGGCTCTTCTGCTTCCTCTTTAGGACATTTTGCCATACTGACTACAATATCTTTTTTCTCAACGTTAACCACTTTTACACCCGAGGTATTACGCCCTGCTTTTCTAATGGTCTCCATGTCTACACGTATCATTTTACCTATACTTGTTAAACACATCATGTCTTTATCTGATTCAACAAGAACCACACCAACAACATCACCTGTCTTAGCAGAGAGCTTCATAGAGATAACACCTTTACCTGCTCGACTCTGCTCTCTATACTCCGAAGCTGTTGTTCGCTTACCTATACCTTTTTCACTTAACATTAGAAGTTCTGACTCTTCATCTGCTATGGTTGTTGCACCACAAACAAAATCATCTTCTATTTTAAATTTAATAGCTGTTACACCACGTGAAACTCTACCTATCTCTCGTGCATCTTCTACTTTAAATCGAATACATTGACCTTTTTTGGTGGTCAAGAAGAGCCATTTGGTCTCAGGCATAACAATTTTTGCTGTAACAATAGCATCATCCTCATCAAGGTTGATTGCTCTTACACCATTGGTTCTTATATTTGAGTACTCTTTAAGGTTTGTTCTTTTAACAATACCATTTTTAGTAAAGAAGACCAATCCTTTATCTTCATGGAAATCAGTCGTAGGAATAATAGACATAATTTTCTCATCAGCTTTAAGATTAATAAGATTTAAAACAGCTCTACCTTTTGCGGTTCTACTTCCCTCTGGAATTTTGTAAACCTTTAACCAATAGAGTTGCCCCATATCGGTTACAAACATCAAGGTATCATGGGTATGAGAAATAAAGAACTGCTCTATAAAGTCATCATCATGAGTGGTAACAGCTATTTTACCTTTACCACCACGTTTTTGCTTTTCATACTGTTTAACAGGAACTCTCTTGATGTATCCTCTATGAGTAATAGTAACAACCATCGGCTCGTTAGGAATAAGGTCTTCTATATCAATATCATCATAATCATCAACTATCGCTGTACGACGCTCTGATTTAAAGTTTTGGGCTATCTCTTTAATCTCATCGGCAATGATTCCATTTAAAACCTCTTCGCTTTTCAAAATAGACTCTAAGTATTCAATCAATGCATAAAGCTCTTTTAACTCATTCTCAATTTTCTCAACTTCAAGACCAGTTAATCTTCTTAGTTTCATCTCAAGAATGGCATGTGATTGAATCTCTGAAAGAGAGAAACTCTGCATCAAGGCAGTTTTAGCGCTCTCTGTATCTTCACTCTCTCGTATAATTCTAATCACTGCATCAATGTTGTCAACAGCAATTTTAAGACCTTCTAATATATGAGCTCTTGCTTTTGCTTTTTCAAGTTCAAAGATGGTTCTTCTAATAATGACTGTTTTTCTATGACGTAAAAAGAGGTCAAGAAGCTCACGAAGTTTAAATACTTTTGGCTCCTTATTAGCAATAGCTAACATAATAATACCAAAGGTCACTTGCATCTGTGTCTGCTTAAAGAGGTTGTTTAAGATAATATCAGACATAGCATCACGCTTAAGCTCAATAACAACCCTCATACCTTCACGGTCTGACTCATCACGAATTTCAGAGATTCCCTCTATCTGCTTGTCACGTACAAGCTGTGCAATATTCTCTATAAGACGAGATTTATTGACTTGGTAAGGAAGCTCATCTATAACAACCACTTCTTTACTTTTCTTCTCTTCTATATGTGTTTTAGCTCGAACTTTAATTCTTCCACGCCCAGTGGTATAAGCGTCAGTAATACCTTTTTTACCAAAAATAATACCACCTGTTGGAAAGTCTGGACCTTTAACAATAGCAAGTAACTCTTCATCTGCACAAGAAGGATTATTAAGAATATGTAGCAGTGCTTCCATAAGCTCATCAAGTCGATGAGGAGGAATATTAGTTGCCATACCAACGGCAATACCAGAAGAACCATTTAAAAGCAAGTTAGGCACACGTGAAGGAAAAACATCAGGCTCTTCTATAGAGTCATCATAGTTTGGAATAAAATCTACCGTATCTTTATCTATATCACGCAAAAGCTCTTCAGATATTTTTGTCATACGTGCTTCAGTATATCTCATTGCAGCAGCGTTATCTCCATCAACAGAACCAAAGTTTCCTTGACCATCAATAAGTGGAGTTCTAAGTGAAAAATCTTGAGCCATACGAACCAAGGCATCATAAACAGAGTTGTCACCATGTGGGTGGTACTTACCGATAACATCACCGACAATTCTTGCTGATTTTTTATAGGGAGCTCGATGAGTGAGATTAAGCTCATTCATAGCATAAAGTATTCTTCTGTGTACAGGTTTTAGACCGTCACGTGCATCAGGTAAGGCCCGACCTACGATAACAGACATAGAGTAATCTAAGTATGAAGACTTCATACTCTCTTCTATTTTTATCTCTTGTATGTCTTGATTTTGTTCAAACAAATCGCTCATAAAGTACCTTTAAATAGTAATATTAAAATTGTATACATTATATCTAAATGGACTTAAAATTATTATTTTTTATTATAATTAGTCCAGCATCAGTCCATAAGGTCGTTGAAGTTTTTCACTAAGCTGATGAAGGCTCACAGAGCGTCCCTCTCTTGCAAACTCATGACCATCTAAAAAGACTATCATTGTAGGCACAGAAAAGACTTGAAAATGGGCAGAAATCTCTGGATTTTCATGCGCATCAAGATATATCTGTTTCAATGCTGAAAATTCTGTATCAAAAAGCTCTTTAAATTTTGGTCTAAGTGCATGACAGACGTTACAGTTTTCACCTGAAAAGTATAAGAGGACTCCAACTTCTGTTTTTATGGTTTCTTGTAGTTCTTCAAGTCTCATTTTATCTCCTAATAATCAAATAAAGAGTACTCCTCTTTAATTTTTGGCAATATCGCTCTATCTAAGGCATAAACAAAGGCATAGTTGTAATAAGCATTCTTTAAAATATCACGAGCTTCATCAATATCTAAATACCAATTTGGTCTATCTACTCCATCTACCTTTGTTTTAGGAGGAGTAAGAACAATGGTCTTCACCCATGCACCATTGTAACGTACATATTCACGAGCTTTATAGACATCTTGTAGGTTATCTGTAAAAATCGCTACTCTATCGCTTTTACTAGGGCTTATAGCATTTAAAAACCCATCTATAAAGACAGGAACAAAGTGCTTCGTGTACTTAACCCTATCTAAATCATAAGGAAAGTGATGAAGGTCACAGAACTCAACCACACGTTGTAAAATATCTACATGAAATGGTGTTATATCTTTCTCTTGATAGATATATCCATTAATTTTAAAAGTTGTCTTAAAAAGCGTATCTGTAATAATCTCACAACTCGCCTCTTTATTTAAGAGGGAAACATCTGGTTTTATCATCTTCATGAGTATATCATTAGTACCTATGAACATTTTAGCATCAGAATTTAAAATCTTCTCAAACATTTTTCGCCAATCATTTGGTAAAATATCCACATTTGATTTTTGAGTAACTATCATCTTCATAAAGGAGAGTTCATGTTCAGTAAAGAGATAAAAACTTGCCTCACGTGAAATTAAAACATAGCGTATAAGTCTAAATGCAGCATTTTGAATATCTTTAACTTGTATCCATGCTATCTCATCATCAGTTATTTTAATCTCTGAGTCAGAATAGATAATTCCATACGCACCATTTTCTAAAGCTGTTGCTATCTCATTTTTATCATTAGAGATAAAGAGGTCACCATCATCTATTTTTGAGGGATAAACAGTCACTGAATTGATGGCTGAAATTGTTGGTTCAGTAACCAGTGTTCCTGTTGTAAGGTTGAGTAAATCTTCTATTGTCATTAGCACTCCTTAGCTTATTGGCGTACCAATTGTTTTTGGTTTTTCTGGACGAATCAAACATAAGCCATCTTTATCTTTAGCGGCAAGTAACATACCTTCAGATTTCATCCCCATGAGTTTAGCAGGTTTTAAATTAGCAACCACACACACTTGTGTATTTAAAAGTTCTTCAGCAGAATAAAACTCTTTAATCCCTGCTATTACTTGTCTTGGCTCATCTTCACCAATGTCTACTTGAAGTAAAAGAAGTTTTTTACTCTTTGGAACTTCCTCTGCTTCTACTACTTCTCCAATTTTTAAAGAGGTCTCAAAAAATTGGTCTATCCCAATAAGGGCTACACCTTCAGCTGGTTTAGAGTTTTTGTTTTTCTCTTTTTGAGCTGCTTTTTTAGCCTCTTTTTCCTCTTTCTCTTTTTTAAGTGCTTCTTGTCTCTCATCGACCAAAAGCTCTTCTTCTATTCGAGGGAAAAGAGGCTCTCTCTTTTGAGTAGTAAAGGGAGCTAAAACTTCACCATTTCTAATAATCTGTTTAAAACTCTCAGGTGTTATTTCAAAACCTAACGCTTCACAGATGGTACTTGTCGTCTTAGGCATAACTGCATGAAGCATCAGTGAGACTTTTGCTAAAATAGTAGCAATAAGTCCATTGAGTGCCATGGTTTCTTCTGTTTTACCCTCTTTTATCATCGTCCAAGGCTGATACATATCAATGGCTTTGTTTGCTACTGTTAACGGTCTCCATAGCTCTTCTAAGTATCTATGCAGTTGCATCTCAAAGAGTAGAGGTTCAAGCTTAGCCAAAGAGGCATCTACTTCATCAAGTTCTGCTTGGTAGTACTTAGAGACCAAATCAGACTCAACTCTACCCTCAAAATATTTTCCACTCATTCCAATTAATCTATTTAGTAAGTTTCCAAGGTCATTCCCAAGGTCAGAGTTAATTCTGTCTATTAAAGCACGTTGAGAAAAATCACCATCTCCACCAAAAGGAACTTCACGAAGCATAAAGTAACGGAAATTCTCTAAACCATACGCATCAGCAATCTCTTTTGGGTTAACCACATTGCCTTTTGACTTAGACATTTTCTCACCATTACGTGTCCACCAACCATGAGCTCCAATATGCTTTGGTAACGGCATATCCAAACTCATTAAAAATGCTGGCCAGTAGATGGCATGAAAACGTAAAATATCTTTACCAATCAAATGCACTCGTGCTGGCCAAAAATCCATATTTTTCTCATCAGTTCCATACCCAAGAGCCGTTAAGTAGTTCATAAGGGCATCGAGCCAAACATACATAACGTGTTTTGGGTCATTAAAATCTTCAGGAAGTTTTACACCCCAGTCAAACGAAGTACGTGTAATAGAGAGGTCATTTAATCCTCCTTCAACAAAACGAATTACTTCATTTCTTTTACTTTTTGGCAAAATACAATCAGGGTTCGCATCATACCAAGCCAGTAGTTTATCTTCATAAGCAGAGAGTTTAAAGAAATAGCTCTCCTCTTCTACTACAGAAGTCGCTTTACCACAATCTGGACAAAATTCTCCATCTACCAATTGAAGTTCAGGAAAAAAGGTCTCACAAGAGATACAGTAGTGCCCCTGATAACTGTCTTTATAGATGTCACCTTTTTTGTACATAGTAGAAAAAGCTTTTTGCACACCTTTTTTATGGTCTGCATCGGTAGTTCTTATGAACTTATCGTAAGAGATGTCAAAGTCATCCCAAAGGTCTTTAAAGGTTTTAGAAATTTCATCAGCATAGGCTTGTGTCTCTTTGCCTTTTGACTTTGCTGCCTCCTCTATCTTCTGACCATGTTCATCAGTTCCTGTTAGAAAGAAGGTATCTTGCCCAATAAGACGAGCATAACGAGCCAAAGTATCGGCGATAATAGTAGTATAAGCGTGTCCGATATGTGCAACATCGTTAACGTAGTAGATAGGTGTAGTAATATATGATTTATGACAAGACATTATGTAGTTTCCCTTAAACAAATGAGTTTAGTTCTATTTATAGAAATATTTTTGAGAGATTTTATCTAAATATTGCTGTCATTTTAGTTTATTACGTACATTATACAAATCCCAATAGATATTAATGGCTTCATCTAACTGTTTGTCGTTTAATAACGTTTTATCTTTTACAGAAAAACGGTCAATAAAAAGGTCAGACATCACAGATGTTTGCTCCAAAGGTTCTTTTAAAAATGCTTTTAGTGCAGCTTTCAAAGTTATTTCTCCAGAGAATGTTTTTAGGTATCGCATATACATATCACCTAACGATGAAGGAAGATAGCGATGACAAGGGATACAGTTATGTTCATATATATTTTCTTTTTTATTCTCTTGTATATTTTCACTCTTCGTTTCTGCATAAAGCAGAACATTTAAAATTAAACTTATAATAATAATTCTTTTAATCATTTTAATCTCCATTACCTAGACTTGCTTTTAAAAATTCTACACGGATATCTGTTCCTTCTCCTAAAACAGACTCAACACTAATTTTAAGACCATACTCATCTATAATACTTTTAACAATATTCAACCCAATACCAAAACCACCTTCTGAGTTATTAAAGCGTGAATATCGCTCAAAGATAGCAGAGACTTTTGAAGCCTCTATTCCTATTCCACTATCTCTAATTATAAAATATTCTTTTCGTAAAATAATGGTAATGGCACCTAAACGCTTATTATACTTAATAGCATTTGAAATTAAATTATCTATAACCCTTGTCATTTTTACAATGTCCATATAGATGGCTGAGTAATTTAAATCTAAATAAAAGGTCACTTTTTTAGAACCTGCTAAAATAGTAAAATACTCTACTCTATCTTCAAACAGTTTCTTTAAATCAATCCATTCATCTTTTGATTGTTGATTGTGATTCAGTGTCAAAAAAGTTAAATCTTGATAAAGATGTGAGACTGTCTTAGCTGCTATATTAATACGATGCAACTTTTTCTTATTTTTCTCTACCATTACATCGGTATCCATCATCTCTACATTTGCTAAAATTGCTGAAATAGGAGTATTGAGTTCATGGGTTGTATCTTTAATAAAATTATCAAGTAACATAATAGAGTTTTTCATAGGACGTAGAAGAATATGAACAAAAAAGAGACCAAATATAGCCATAATAATTAAAGTTAAAATACCAAGGATTATAATATTTGTTATCGTTTTAGCATACCAGTCATTATCTTCATCTACTTCTAAAAAAAGATATTTTGCACCCAAATAGTAATCATCTAAATACTTTACAAAATGAATCTTATCACCACTTCTATAAATCTCTTTATCAAAATTGACCTCACTGTTTTTTAATGTTGAGAAAATTTTTACTCGTTCTATATCATAGATAGCAGAATCGAAATTATAACTTCTTGGATATTCGGTACGTGAAGGAAAATAGTGATGCAGAAGTTTTAGCTCTTTTACTTGTTCATTTGCATAGTTCGAAAGCTTTATCCTCTCATTTGAGAACATCAACTCCTCTTGACTTTTATAATAAAAAATTCCCAACAGTAGAAGAATCATTGTTGCAAGAACAGTATAAAGAGCAAGAAATCTTAAGAGTGAACTTTTTTCACTACTCCGAAGTAAATTTATATCCTTGTTTTTTAATGCTAACAATTCTTTCCTTACCTATTATTTTACGAATATTTTTAATGTAGGTTCTTAGAGCAGTATCACTTGGCTCTTCATCATAATCCCATAACTCTTTATAAATTCTATCATGAGACAAAACCTCATTTGGTTGTTTCATAAACAGTTTAAAAAGTGCCGACTCTTTATTTCCTAATGTTTCAGCTACACCATTTACCAACAACTCATTTGATTTTGTGTTGTATTCAATATTGTCACCAAGAGGAATAAGCTCAACTGATTTATGAAAAAAACCTCGCTTCAAGAGTGTCTCTACCCGAATAAGTAGCTCTTTGAGGACAAAAGGTTTACGAATATAGTCATCACAACCACTATCAAACCCTTTTTCTAAGTCCTCAACACCATCTAAAGAGGTTATAAAGATAGAGGGGGCAACCACATCATTCTCTCTCGCCTCTTTAAGTAAAGAAAAACCATCTATACCAGGTGTATTAACATCTAAAAGCAGTAAATCATACTTACTTTCATAAAGCCTATCTTGTGCTTCATACCCATCATAAGTACTCTCTATACTGTAGCCCTCTTCTTCTAAAAACTCTGTAATGGTTTCGTTCAAGTTTGCATCATCTTCTAGCAGTAATATTTTTGCTTTAGACATTATATTTCCCTTATACGTATTGTTTAGTCCAATTAATAAGACGTGTAGCACTCATGGCACCAGAAAGACGGTCTACCTCTTTTGTTCCTTTAAAAATGATAAGTGTCGGAATACTCTGTATCCCATAAATGGCTCCTAGCTCCTGATGCTCTTCAGTATTTACCTTTAAAAACTGAACTTGCAAGGGAAGAGCCAAAGCAGCCTCTTCAAATGCTGGAGCCATTTGAACACAGGGACCACACCATGGAGCCCAAAAATCAACAACAACGGGGATATCACTATTTACCAGAATATGTAATAAATCCTCTTTATCGACGGATAAAGGTTTTTGTCCCAACATAGACGCTTTACAGTGCCCACAGTTGGCTTTAGCATAGCTCTCTTTTTTAGGTATTTTATTTACTTTCCCACAGTGGGTACAAACAACTTTTACACTCATTATATGTTTCCTTTTATTGCTAATAGTGAGTATTATATCCCATTTAGATTAATGAATTGTCAAAATATCAAGATAGTTTCAAAAAATTATATTATTATAATAAATAAGAAGGAGGATAAGTGATATGATTTTTTTAAGATTTACAAAAATACTCTTTAGTATTTTACTAATAATTTTAACACCTATCATTCTTTATCTATCTACTGCTTTTTTGTTATCTTTTTTTCCAAAAAAAAATAGTTTTCAAATAAAAAAAGAGAAAAAAGTATATATTATTTATGATGATGTACATAGTGACATTGCCTTTAATCTCCAAGATATATCAGATAACTGGATAAAAAACTTACCTATTTTAAAAAATAAGAAAAAAGGTTATATAGCCTTTGGTTGGGGTGATAAAGAGACCTATCTTAACACACCTACTTGGAATGATATAAAAATATCTACTTCTCTTAAGGCACTTTTTATCAATACCCCCTCTCTTATGCACATAACATATTATCCATCTATCAACTATTTTAGAGGAGTAAAACCCATCAAAATAAGTAGTAATCAAAATAAAAAAATAAAAAAATCTATATTTAAAAGTTTTAATTTTCAAAAAAATATCTATAATGGCTATGGCTATAATGACCTCTTTTATGACTCTCCTTATAAATATAACTTTATATATACCTGTAATACATGGATAGGAGATGTACTAAGAGAAGCCAATATTTCAATAAGCTACTGGACACCTTTGACTACAAATATTATAAACTCTTTAAAATAATTAACATTATTAACATTAATATAATAAAAAATATTATAAAATAATAAAAATTATTATATAATGGTATAAAATATTATAAATACTTTATATAAAAAAGGTTATAAATGTATTTAAAGAATTTATACATGATACTCTCTATATTCCTATCTTTTGCTCAGGCAACAACCTATGAAAACGGAGAAAACAATACAACATCAAACTGGACAGTTTATGATAAAGAGAGTATTCATGATAAAAACATCTCAACAGAACTTATAGAAAATATATTTGACAAGAGTAAAGATTCACGTGTTATTAGATTAAAAGGAAAAGCTCTATCCTATACCTATCTTATTGGTGATATCAATGGGTCCAAAGCATGGGATAATCAAAATGAATCTATTTTTACATGGGAGATGAGTATGAACGACCCCTATCAACTTATTCTCTTTGCAAAAACAAAAGAGGGACTTAGATATATCTATTTTTCTCATGATAAAAATTCAAATAAACTCAATAGTGGTCAATATATCCATGTTGCACTTGACTCAAACATAACACATAATGCATGGAAAAAGTTTAGCTTTGACATTGCCCCAATTATTAAAAATAGTCAGCCAACTAATAAATTAATCTCTATTAATGGTTTTAGTTTACAAGGTTTAGGAAGTATAGATAATATTGAATTGACATCCAACCATAATGATTTTATAAGTAGAATAAAAGTCAATAAGGATAGAAACTTAACCATTAGTACAAATGAAATATTTAAATATGATTTTAATATCAATTGGGGCGATGGAACAACAGACACTCATGTTAAAAAGAGTATTACTCATCACTATAATAGAGAAGGTACTTACACCATCAATATTAATGGTGAATTTCCTCATATTTATGAGTTATGTTCCAATACACAGAGTCTACTCTCCGTCGAGCAATGGGGTACACAGAAGTGGAAAAGTATGAAAGAGTCTTTTAAAGATTGTAAAGATTTCACCTCAATTAATACAGAAAAATCCCCTAATTTATCTGAGGTTAAAAGTATGTATAGAACATTTTATAATGCCTATAACTTTAATGCGAACATCTCTTCATGGGATGTCTCTCATGTTACAGATATGAGTGCCATGTTTTATCATGCTGAAAAGTTTAACCAAGATATTAGTGCTTGGGATTTGTCTTCTGTAAAAGACACCTCGTTTATGTTTAACTTTGCTCTGCTCTTTAACCAAGACATTGGTTTATGGGACGTCTCTTCTGTTGAAGATATGCAACTGATGTTTCGCTCTGCCAAGATGTTTAATCAAGATATAAGTAAATGGGATGTCTCTTCTGTTAAAACAACATATAATATGTTTAAAGGTGCTGTACACTTTAATCAAAATTTAGAAAATTGGAATACCTCTTCTCTTAGAGACAATTCTCACTTAAATGGAAGCAGAAATATCATACCCAAAAATCATTCTAATTAGAATTCATAAATTTTAAAATTTCATCACTAACAGCATTAGGATTCTCCTCTTGTGGCATATGTCCCACTTTAGGAAAAATTTTAAGGCGACTATTTTTTAATGCTCGTCTTAATCTATAGGCTTTATTAACCGATATAGAGATATCTTCTTTTCCCCAAAGTATAAGTGTTGGCAAGGTTATCTCTTTATATCTTTTCTCTAAAGTTAAAATATCATCAGGTACCAACTGATGTACTGTTTCCAAATAGGTATACTTGGCCCGAGGAAAAGTAAGATATGCTGCTGTGGCTTGTACACTCTCTTCAGGAATCAAACTATCATTATAAAATGCAAACCGATACCCCTCTCTTGCAATTTTTTCATTATCTAAAAAATGAATACCCAAATAACCTATAAATGGCGTATTTAATGTCTCCATCATTGAAGGTAGTTTTTGAGAATATGACATAGAATCAATAAGTATCAATTTTTCAATATTTTTATCTATCAATTTATTCTCTTGAAGAAGTGCCATAATAAGAGCAACACCACCACCAAATGAACGCCCTACCAAAGTAATGTTTTTCAATTTCTCTTTTTCTAAAAACTGACTGACCAACAGAGCTTGGTCATAGACAGAATAGGCTTTATTTTTGGGTTTAGGTGAATCTCCAAACCCTTTTAAGTCTAGCATTATCAAATGATATTTTGTTGCCAATTTAGGTACTAAGAAACGCCAAGTATGATGATTTTCACCAAAACCATGTAAAAACACTATGGTCTTCTTTGACTTATCTCCATATTCATCATAATATAAAGATATGGGTTTTATATTAGAGTCTAAAATACGTTTTTCCCAAGTAATAGGTGTTTTTTGAGAACAACCAATAAATAAGAGGAGAGAGGCTAATAAAAATAAATTTCTTCTATAATTTTTTTTCATGCTTTATTATAACAGTAAAATCTATAAAAAATAAATTTTCTGAATCTACTCTTAAATATTTTTTTAGTATACTAAATAGAAAATAACAATAGACCTCTTGCATACCCCTATATTTTGAAGATATTTTTTAGTGTTATGCAAGAAGTCTACTAAAGAGAAGGTTAATCTTAAATAATGAATAAAACCCTCCATATCGTTAGTGGTACTACTGTTACTAATGTTATGAAACAAGCAAAACTCTCTGGAGATTTTTTGGAATGGAAAGATTTCTTACATGTAGGTCCTACTCCTAAAAACTTTTCACTTCAACAACTCTCTAAAATACGAGCACACTTTTTAAATGAGTATAAATATACATCTTTAGAAGAAGCTCTTAAAATGTTTTCACATAGAGACAATATATTAGAACATCATCAAAAATATAAAAAAATTATACTATGGTTTGAAAAAGACCTCTATGACCAACTACAACTATTGCAAATTTTAGACTGGTTTGATACCCATCTTTCAAAAAGTATAGAAGTTACTTTGGTTTTAACAAATAGACACTTTGCAGAATACTCTTTTCAAGAATTTCAAAGAGCCATACTCTATGAAGAGAGTATCACAACACAACATCTTCAACTCTCCCAAAAAGCATGGTCTGCATTTACCGATACAACCCCTTTAACATGGTTTAAACTCTTAACAGAATCTACTATAGAATTACTCTCTTTAAAAAAGAGTATTCTAAGATTACTAGAAGAGTATCCAAATACTATAAATGGTCTCTCGAGAACAGAACATCAAGCACTACTCACTATTTCAAATGCTCAACATAGACACAAACAAGACATTTTTATAGCTTCTCAAAAACATGAACAGAAACCATTTATTGCAGATGTTATTTTTTGGAAAATTTTAGATAACTTTATGGAGTATAAATTAATTATAGAACAAGATAATCATCTATATATTACAGATTTAGGGAAAGATGTTCTTAATGGTAAAAAAAACTGGATTACCATTAAAAAAATAGACCATTGGATAGGAGGAGTCCATCTAAACAATGATAATTTATGGTGCTGGGACATTAAAGAAAAAACCATAAAAAAGTACTACTACTCCACGGCTCTTTCTAGCTTAATACCCATAAGAAACTCTATTAAAAAGTAAATAGTCCTTCAAGTTTTCTTATAAGCTCATCACTTTTATAAACTTTAACATAGCGAATATTATGCTGATAAAAATGTTCCATTAAAAAGCTATCATGCTCTAAAAGCTTGGCTCTGTAATGCTCTAAAGATTTTCTGCTGAGTGTCTTATCTATAAGCTCATTTGTTTGAGGATTTACAAGCTGTGTATCTACTGATACTAGTGGCTTCTCTTCTAATTTATCACGAATTATTATAGCCACAACTTCATGCTTTTGGGCGAAAACTGACAAATCAACAGGGTCTAAAAAGTCACCAATGATAAACAGTAAATGCTTGGACTCCAAGCCAATATCTAAAACCTTACTATAGTCTATTTTTCGACCTAAAAGTTCTGATTTAGCTATATCTTCTACTACGCTCTCTATAGCATATAAGTTCTTTGTAGCTTCATAACGTTTAAGCTCTTCCCCCACAAAAGTAAAGGCAGAAAAAAGCTCATTAGCTTCATAAGCAGAGTAACCCAAAACAGCTACCACATACTCTAAAAGCTCTAGTTTTCCCCCCAACAAAAAACGCCCATCTATCAAAGAACAAACAGCCACATTAAGTTCTCGTTCTTCATGCATCTTCTTCACATAAGGCTGACCAAGTTTAGCAGAGTTTATCCAAGAGATATGCCGAACATCATCAGAAGTATCGTACTCCCTAAGCTCTGCAAAGTCATAACCATACCCTAAAATACGAGACATATTTCCACCACTTAAATGGCTATATACATCCTCTTTGGCTTTTAAAAGTATGGTTTGCAGTTTACCATTCACGGCATATCCACCATTTCAATAGTCTCTTTTAAAACCTCATCAACCTCAAGAGCCTTTGCCCTCGCCTCATACGACAGTCCTATCCTATGACGTAACACAGCGTAAGCCATGCTTAACACATCTACAGGGGTTACAAAGTCTTTTCCAGCCAAATAAGCATGAGCTTTAGAAGCTTTGTACAAATCTATAGAAGCTCTTGGTGAAGCCCCATAGCGTATGTTTTTGTTTTCTGCTCGTGTGGCTCTGATTAATGCAACTATATATTTTTCTACCTCTTCATCTATATGAAGCTTCTCTATCTCTTTACTTATAGTCTCTAACTCATCAAGTGAAACCATAGCCGTCACAGCTTTTGAACTTTTTGTGGCGATTTGTCGCATTATCGTTAACTCATCCTCTTCTGAATTATGCTCTATAAGTAGTTTCATCATAAATCTATCAAGTTGAGCCTCAGGAAGTCGGTAAACCCCCTCTTGCTCTAGTGGGTTTTGTGTCGCCATAACCATAAAAGGGTAAGGCAGTTCAAATGTTTCATCACCTATGGTTACTTGTCTCTCCTGCATCGCTTCAAGCAGTGCCGATTGTACTTTAGAGGGTGAACGGTTTATCTCATCTGCTAAAAGCAACTGTGTAAATATGGGGCCTTTTTTAATTTTAAAGGCATTATTTTGTGGGTCATATATCTCAGCTCCTATAATGTCAGAAGGTAACAAATCAGGGGTAAACTGTATACGTTTAAACTCCAGTTCAAGAGCAGAAGACAAAGCCTTAACAGTTGTGGTCTTCGCCAAACCAGGAACACCCTCAACCAAAATATGCCCTTCACAAAAAAGCCCTATAAGTAGACCATCTATCATAGCCTCTTGACCTATGACTGCTTTGCTTATCTCTTTTTTTATAGCTTTTATTTTTTCTACCATCTTTTTCCTTTCATAATCGCTCTGTTTCTTAATCGTTCACGTTCTATATTTACTTTCCAGCACTCTATTTCAAACAGAGGTACAACAAAAATAAGAAGAAACTCTATTATAAAGTATATTAATATAGCAAGAAGCAAAGAGAGTCCTAAAATAACCCATTCATTACTAAAAAAACTTTTAAGTAGTTCAAAATAATATATAGAAAAAGTAAGTAGAATAATAAAATATATAACCAATTCACCATACCACATATGAAAGAGTGCCGAGAACCACTTTTCTATTCGATAACACTTATTGTCTGTTTTACATTTCAAAATCTCACCTACTTTAAGAGAAAAAATATCAGAAAATTTATGAATAAGTTTTAATCGATTTTTACAATTCACAGCATACCCTTTACTTTCATTAACGAAACTTTTTTCCCTCTATAAAGGCTATCTTCTAAAAGTCTAATAGCCTCTTTATCATTTACATTATGACGAGCCAAAAGAACTTTTAAAAGCTCTTTATGCGTCTTAGCGTCTGCTACTTCATCTGTTACAACAACTGAATTATTTTTAGACCATCTTCTTTTGACTATCTCTCTAGGGGTCAAAAACCCTGCAACAAAAACAGCCAAATAAGAGAACAACCACCCAAGCCATGACCAATCAGTACCCTTAGCCCGAGGAGGAGCATCTTCAGCATCAACCAAAGACTCTACAGCCACAGGCTTAACCTCTATAGCTTGGCTAGGAATAATAAGATTATAACTCTTTTTGCTCAAAGGGTTAAAAGCTTTTAAGGTCACTTTTGGTAAAACAAAACTCTCTTTAGCTGAGATGGCATAGTCCCACTCGACCTTAGCAGAGGTTCCTTTGGAGTGGTGCAACTGTTTTACTTTTGGCTCTTGTGTAAACAGATGATAAAGCTCACTCTTTGGTAAAAGGGAAAATGTTGGTATATCACCTTTACCTTCTAAAAGCACTTTCAAATGTATAGGGTCATAGGCATTGGTAGAATTTTTATCTAACTCATAGCTTAATTTAAAATCACCTACCAACTCTGTACCTTTAGGCAAAGGTTTCACCGAAAGTTTTAACGGCTCTATGGCAACAGCCATATCTTTTTTTACCAAACCTTTAACGTTGTCTCTGTCTCCAGAGATGGCATAGGCTACCTTTTCATCATCGGTTAAAGACTTTATAAGCTCAAACTCTAAAGATAGCTCTCCTGATTTTTTTGGATAAATTAAATACTTATACTGATGTTTCAAATTGTGATACTCATCACTCTCTTTAAAGTCTACCTGATAAAAACGATAATTCTTAGATTTTTTCAGATTAAATTTAAAAAGCATAACCACAGTATGATCTTCTTGAGAAATGTTCACATCTAATAATACTGCTTCATCTTGATAAGGGGTTTTATTATTTACATCAACATTGTAACTTATATCATTAGCAAAAGAGAAGGTCATAAAAAACAACATACCTATTATAAACTTCAATATAAAACTCCTTTTATAAAATTATAGCCAATCTTTAACCCATCACTATAATAATTAACTAAAAATTATAAACAAACAACAAAAACTACATGATTATTATATATACTTCAAGAAAAAAAGGATTATTATGAAAAAAACAATTTATTCGCTCATAACACTTTTAGCAATTGGTTCTTCCTTATATGCAGAAAACATAGAGAATTCAACAATAGAAACAACGAATTCTACTCTTCCCATAGCCCAAACTATACCTATTGACGACACTGTAGTTCAAACAGAAAATACAGAAGTAATATATGAAACAAACGATGTACAAAAAAAATCTAACATTAAAAATATGAGTATGACAGATACAGATGGAAAATCTTACTCCATTAAGGCATCAGGAAACGATATTAAAATAGAAGGCATGGAAGGTAAAGTTGTATTTATTGAATTTTTTGGTCTTAACTGCCCTGCTTGTAAAGATTATACTCCTCATCTTATTAACCTTCAAGAGAAATATAGAGATAAATTTCAAGTTATGGCAATAGAGGTACAAAAACATGATGTAGACCCTATTAATGCTTATAAAAAATCTCACAACATTAACTACATTACCCTTTCAAATTATGATGTAGGTTCAATGGTTAGATATGTAGCCGACAAAAGTGGCTGGACTGGAGCTATTCCTTTTACTGTAGCCATAAACTCAAAAGGAGAAGTCCAATTTGCTCAAGAAGGTGTTCTATCTGAAGAGAAGTTAGCAAAATATATCAACCTCTATTCAAAATAAACAGTAGGTCAGAACTCTCCTCCTATCAGAAATACCCTTTGGGTATTTCCCGACATTCATGTACATACTAAAGAGATAAATTACCACGGTTTCTGCTCCCGTATGTACCCCTCATTTATCAAATCATACGCCTTTGAACTCATCTCTCTTTTAGACGTTGAAGCCTCTGTTGACTTCACTACTTTGACCGTAGAGTTTTTGTTTTTTTTAGAACCACCTCCCCCTGAGCTTCCTGATTTTTCCTCTTTGCTAGAGCTTGGTTTCTCTTCTTCAGTCTCTTCTAGCTCTGTCGTATTGTTAGAGGCTTGGGCAGAGTTAGGGTTGGTAAAGCCTACTTTTGAGCTGTCTCTGTTTTTAAAAAATATCACCAGTTCTAAGTTATGCAATGTGTCGTTATCTTCTCCCAACTGTAGGGCTTTAACGTAGTAGTTTTTTGCTTTTTCATAGTATGCCATTTTAGCTTCGCAGTTTCCTAAAGCGTAGAGAAGTTGCTGTTTTATTTTAGGGTTGGTACTTTTTAGAGTCTTGAAAACGCTTTTTGCTTTTTTATACTTTTTGAGTTTATAGTAGGTGTTTCCTAAAGCCAGTTGAGACTCTAAAGTTTTAGGTTCTATGGAACGAAGCTCCTCTAAGGTAGCGTTATACTCTTCGTTTTCGTAATGCTCATACGCAGAATGCAAGTCACCTGCGTGAAGAGGTATGTTCAGCAGAGCCAACAACGCTAGAACCTTTAAAGAAAATCGTGTAGCCGATAAAAAGAGAAAAAGCAAAGCTAAAAATGCAGGAACAAAAAAGAGTTCAAAGTAGCTACGGCTCTCTCGTGTTACACCATCATCTAAACTTTTTTGCTCCTCTATCCAGTTTTGTATCTTGCTAACCGTTGACTCTACACCCTCAAAAGGCACTACTTTTCCCAAAACCCCCACAGAACTGTTGAACTTAGAGACCACTATATGCCCTGCTTTGTCTTTTAATACTTCTCCATTTTTATCGCTAATGGTTGAGCCACTCTGTGTTGCCATAGCGACCACTAAAACCTCAATGTTTGACTCTTTGGCAAACTCTACCAGCTCTTCATCTACAGGCTCATCACCCCCATCAGAAAAGAGCAATAGCATCTTCTCTTTGTCAGGAAACTCTGCCACCTTTTCCAAAAGCTTTTTTAGGTCAGTTCCTTTGGTTAAAAGATACTCACTTCTCATCGCATCAAGTGCTACGCCTACCAACTTATGGTCAGTCGTCGAAGGAGAGAGAAGCAGAGGATTAATGGTAAAACCTATAAGTGATATTTGGTCATACAAGTTCGCTTCTAAAAATGCTTTTATGGTCGCCCTACTTGCCTTAGCACGTGAGGGTTGAATGTCCTTAGCATTCATAGAGACCGACAAATCAAGAGCTACTATGATGGAGTGAGCAGGTAGCGTCTCTTTGCTTTTGTGCTGAACCAATACAGGTCTAGCCATGGCAAGAACCAGAAAAAACAACGCAATCCAACGCAGATACTGTTGCAGACTCTCTCTCTTTTTTCCACGAAAAAGGTAAACAGCTAAAGGGAGTAAAATCCATAAAAAGTAGGCATTTACAAAACTCATTCTCTCTCCTCATATCGCCATATAAGAAAAAACAACCCAAGCATGGCTAAAAAAAGTGGGTAGCTAAAGTACTCCTCTTTATTTAAGTACTGCGCAGAAGCAATCTTACTTGGTTCTAGCTCTTCTATCTCTTGGTAGACATCTTTAAGTTCATCAGCAGTCGAAGCAAAAAAGCTCTTAGCCCCTGACTTTTTAGCAATGGTAGAGAGCAACTCCTCATCATAGTCGCCCTTTTTTCCGATGCCTATGGTATAGACCTTTACCCCTCGTTGTTTTGCCAAGGTAACGGCTTGGTGTGGTGAGCTTTTTCCTGCATTGTGCTGACCATCGGTTAAGAGTATCAACACCTTTGACTTCGCCTCCCCTGCTTCTAAGGTCTGTAACCCTTGCATAAGAGCATCCCCTATGGCTGTGCTTGTTCCTGCTATGCCGACATCGCTCATAAGGTCAAACATTTCACTCAAGCCTTTTAGGTCGTAAGTCAAAGGAGAAGCCGAAAAAGCATAGCTTCCAAAGACCACCAACCCTATGTTGTCGTCATATCTGTTTTTTATAAACGCCTTAGCAAGACTCACTGAGATGTCATATTTGTTTTGATTTTTATCTTTTTTATTAAACCCACGCTCTGCCATAGACCCACTGGTGTCCAACACCAACACCAAGTCACGCCCCTTTTTCTCCGAAGCCAAAGAGGAGCTGTAAGAAAATGGAGAAGCCAAAGCCAAAACCAAAAGCGTGTAAATAAGCATGGTCAAAAGCAGTAAACTGTTCCAAGAAAAGCTCTGTTTAGGCAACCACTCGGGCTTAGAGAAGTAGAGTGTTTTAGCCTTTATTTTACAAAGTACAAAACAGGGTAGAAGTAACAGTAGTACTAGTGCTTGTGGGTATAAAAATGAAAATTGGGTCATGATGAAAGATTATACTCTATTATGGGTAAAGGTTGGTTTTTGAAAATATAGCATAAAATCATGTTTTCGTTTTGATGAGCTTTCATTTTATTATAGTGAAGGTGCATTGGAAAATGGCACCCTTGATTTTAAATTGCTAACAAAATTTTTTCTGCTAAAAAAAATCTTACATCTTCCCCAAAATATGAGTAACAATCCTATACCCATGATTTAAGGCGATAGCGATACTCCCACCACTTGCAAAAGCTATATCTCCAGCTACATAGAGTCCTTTGGTTTCACTCTCGTAGTTTTCGTCAAAAATTGGTTCACCCTTTTCATCAAGAGTAAATCCACAAGCCTTTAAAAAGTCTTTTGGTGTCGTCCCACCAATGGCAAAGACAGCTCTATCATAAAGTTCATGTGTTCCATCATTATAATTAACACGTAATTTACCGTGTTCACTCTCGACTCCCTCTATGTCTATGCCCAGTTTTAAAGCGACTTTTCCATCTTTGGCATACTTGGCTATCATCTCTTGGTTGGTTGGGTTTGGTCGCCCCAAAGTGTCTCTTCGGTAGGTTAAAGTTACTTCATTGCTCTCGCTCAAGTCACAAGCGTACTCTACGGCAGAGTCACCACCCCCTACTACCAAAACCTTTTCATCGTTTCCACATTTGTCTAAGTTATATCCAACTTTAGAACGTAAAGATGCAGGAATTTTATAGCTTGGTTTGTTTGGTTTACCCATACGCCCTATGGCAACGATGATGTTTTTAGCCTGAAAGTTTCCATCGCTGGTCTCAACGGTAAAAACATCATCTACTTTAGTCACCTTTTGAACTTCACAATTAAACTTACTGTCTATGAGTTCATCGTCTAAGAGTTTATCAAAATAGTCCAGCGTACTCTCTTTTGTACCATCTACAAAGTCAACATTTCCTTCAAGCTCTACAGCCTGACCTTGCCAATCTTTGTCAACACGTTTTTTGTCTTTGTAAAACTTACGAATGGTATGAGAGTGATTATCTGTTTTTTCTATGAGCAACACTTTCGCAAGTCCTAACTCTTTTGCCTCAACCACAGCACCAATGCCCCCTGGTCCCCCACCAATAATGACCAAATCATAAATATTACTCATAATTTCCCCTTTTTTATTTTAGTTATAATTTTAAATTGTATCGGTTTCCTTCTTTTATTAAATACATTATTACTCATTAAATGGAAGAAAAATAAAATATGTTTCTTAACACTCATTTAACACTACAAAGCTATAATTGACTATGATTTCAAATATAAGGATTCTTAATGTTTAGTAAAAAAATAGTTTTAGCCTTTATGCTTCTAGTTGGATTATATTCTGCCTCTTACGCAGAGAATACATTTAGCAAAATGGCTTCGGGTAAACCAACACTTATCCAAGAGGGGCAAAAGAAAAAGTGGTGTTCTGTTTGTGGAATGAACCTTAAAATGTTTTACAAAACATCACACACAGTAAAACTAAAAGATGGTAAAAAGCGACAATACTGCTCTATGCGTTGTTTAGCTGTTGACAGTCATGAACATAACATCTCTTTAGATGCTGTTCAAGTGGTAGACGTAAACTCTGAAAAACTTATAAATGCCAACAAAGCC
This sequence comes from Campylobacteraceae bacterium, assembly GCA_027068975.1. Classification (GTDB taxonomy): domain Bacteria; phylum Campylobacterota; class Campylobacteria; order Campylobacterales; family Sulfurovaceae; genus UBA1140. The sequence goes on from JALXFN010000073.1 coordinate 21,541, forward strand.
TTTTATGTTCTAAACTCTAAAATAAAAGGAACCATGAGCAAGGTTTCTAAACTTGCTTTTGCTAGTGAAGATGAAGCTAATGCCTTTGCAAAAGAGTATGGTGGTGAAGTTACTGATTTTAAAACTGCCTTTGCAAAAGCCAATACCTCTTTAGAAAAAGATATTGCCATGGTTCAGATGAAAAAAGAGAAAAAAATGTACCCTATGGGGAAAAAGATTTTTGAGAAGAAGTGTCAAGAGAGCATTGACCCAATGGCATACAAAGAGATTAATCAACTAAAATCAGCCATAGCTTCTGATGATAAACTCTGTAAACCACTAAAAGAGAAACAACTTCAAGCTGTGGCACTCTACCTTTGGGATATAAAACGTGTAGATAAGTCAAAAGAAGATATTGGCAACATAGAAATAGGAAAAGATGAAAAATGCCCAGTATGTGGCATGTTTACTCACATGTTCCCTAAATGGGCTGCACAAATTTTTTACAAAAATGGAAATATTGAACAGCATCAATCATTTGATGGAGTGAAAGACCTTATGAAGTTCTACTTCAATGCAACGGCATGGGGTAGTTATGAGTATTTTAAAAAAGAGAACATTACAAAGATTTTAGTAAATGATTACTACAATCAAAAAGCCATTGATGGACAAAAAGCCTTTTATGTAGTAGGGTCTGATGTATCAGGACCAATGGGAAATGAGCTAATACCATTTGAAAAAGAGGCTGATGCTAAAACGTTTTTACATGACCATCATGGTAAATCTATAGTTACTTTTGATAAAATAACAAAAGACGAAGTGTCTAAGTTAGACAAATAAACCGTAGGTGTGACCATGTCACACGTCAAATTTTAATCGGCATCAATGATTAGGTGAAATAAACATAACCTATTGAACTGAGATTTGACGTTTGGCATGGCACAAACCTACGAGTAAATAAATCAAAAAAAAGAAGATAAAATGCATAAAAAAAGTTACATTCTCTTCTACCTACTCATTGGACTAACTGCCTTATTAATAATGCAACTTCTTTATATACAAAGTACAAAATCTATAAGTAAAACCCAAAAAGAGAAAAAAGAACAGTTTATTCAAATAGCTGGTCTTCCTGACCTTGCCATAGTAACTGAAACCACAGCCATTCGCCACAGAAGTCTGGCTGACCTTTTTTCTATTTACAGAGATGACCCAGACCTTAGAGAGTATTTCCCTTCTACTTTTACCTACTCTCACTCACACATTATCAACAAGGAATCAACCATTGAGCCGTAAAATAAACCTCTATCTTGTCGAATATGCCATTAATGCTCTCTTTCGAAACAGGAGTAAAAATATTTTTATCATGGTGGTTTTTACCCTCTTAACTGCCCTACTTAGCTCCATCTTTTTTATAACAGGCTCCATTAAACATGAACTACAAAGTACGGTAGATGCTCTGCCTCAAATAGTTGTACAGAAAATCAAAGCAGGACGACACTATGATATAGATACCTCTGTTGCCGATGAGATACTAAACATAACAGGAGTGAGTGAAGCTCTCCCTAGAGTATGGGGTTACTACTACTTTGAAAATGCTGGTGTAAACTTCTCGGTTATGGGCATAGAGCAGTATGCACAGCAATACAAGAAGAGTTTTGATACCGTGGTTAACAAGTTTGATTTTGATGAACTTGACAGCAATAAGCAGATGGTTGTAGGAGAGGGAGTAAAAAAAGTAATGGAGAAAAACTACTACAACAAATACTTCAACTTCATAAAGCCTGATGGTACATTTAAACAGATAAGCATAGCAGGTACGTTTAAAGGTGATACTAAACTAGAGTCAAACGATATGATACTTATGTCAACACAAAATGTAAGAGAGATTTTTGACATAGCCCAAGATAAAGCCACTGACATAGTAGTAAAAGTCCCAAATCCTGAAGAGGTTACAACCATTGCCTCTAAAATAAAACTCCTCTACCCTGATAGCAGGGTCATCACTTCAAACGATTTACAAGTGAGTTACCAAAATATTTTTGACTACAAATCAGGTGTTTTTTTAGCCCTTTTTATAGTAGCTCTCTTTACATTTTTTATGATTATTTACGACAAAGCATCAGGACTAAGCTCAGAAGAGAAACGTGAAATAGGCATACTAAAAGCCATAGGTTGGAGGGTTGACGATGTTCTAAAAGAGAAGTTTTATGAGTCATTTATCATCTCATTTTTAGCTTTTTTAGTAGGCACACTTTTAGCTTTTGCTTTTGTCTACCTTTTTCAAGCTCCACTACTACGTGAAATTTTTGTAGGGTATTCTCAACTAAAAACATCATTTGAGTTGCCATTTGTTTTTGACATTCAAACGCTATTTTTAGTCTTCTTTTTATCGGTTCCTATCTATATAGCGGCAACCATTATACCATCATGGAGAGCTGCAACTTTAGAGGTAGATGAGGTTATTCGCTAACATTTTTTTCTTTTTCAAGCTTCTCTCTATCTGCTCCTAAGAGAGGAGTTTCCTTTTGATGTCTACCATCATCTCCTAGTATTTCATTAAGTAGTTCTTCTTGTTTATTTATAACTTCTGCATAACTCTCCTCATCAAGAACCTCTTCCGTTGAATTATCTTCTTCTGCAACCACTTCTTCTGGCTCTTCTTCTTGTAAAGCTTTCTCTTCAGGAACTTCTTCTGTTGATGCTTTTTCTATCACCTTTACAGAAGTTTCCTCTTTTGGCAATGAATTAATAGCCATACTCTTCTCTACTTTTTTAAAACTGTTTAAATATTTTTTCTCCTCTTGAGCTACTTTTTCTACTAAGAAACTACTATAATAGGCTATCAACCCTATTAATAATAGTATTATAGAGACTACTATTTTATTCATCTTATTCCTTATACGTTATTTTTTATTATTGATGTTATTTTTATTCACTAATGTTATCTTCATTTATCGCTGCTTGAGTCATCGCCTCTTCTTCTCTTATAATCTTCTCTTCCTCTGTCTCGGTCTCTAACGGAGGTAATAAATCTTGCTCTACTTTCATCTCATCTTTTTTGGTTGAAGAGAAAGACTTTATATGTTTATTTTTTTCAAATTCCTCTTTATCGATTTTTTCAAGACCATGTTCATCTTCGATTACTTCGTCCATTAAAGCCTCTTGCTCTTCTACTATTTTATCTATATCTTCAGGAACATTACCATCTTGACTATCTTCATTTTCAATAATATCGTCTTCCCCCTCAGGAGCTTGGTCCTCTTCGGAAAGTTCTTCTTCCTCTGCAACATTTTCCATCTCTTCAGAAGGAATCTCCTCTACAATAGAGGATTTAACAGCGATATCTGCTTCTATTCTCTCCTCATTAGGCTCTTCTACTACTTCAGTCTGTACACTTTTGATTTTTTGTACTACCACCTCATTATCCTGCTCCATTGATACTTCGGTACTTTTTTGTGTGCCATAACTGTAACCAAAATATGCCATAGCCCCTAAAAGTAATAGTCCAAAAATCATTACTACTGTTTTCATTTTATTCCTTTTTAAATTAAAAGATATAACATTATATATTATTATTTTTTGTTCTTAATTAATTATTTGACTAATTTATTATTTTTATACTTCCACTCTCATAAAACCATTTTCCATTTACCTTTAAAAATCGGCTCTTTTCCTCCATATCACCAGAAGATAATTTTGCTTTAAAGGTTACAAATGCCTCCTCTTCTCCATCTATAAACTCTACTATCTCTAAGCCTAAAAACTCTGTCTCTTTAGAAAAAAGTTCTATACTTGATTTCCAAGCTTTTGTATCTTCGCTATAGTCAGGGTTATTGGGGTGAGTAGTTTTTATGATATAAGAGGCATCACCCACAGCATATGCCACATAACGTGACTTCATAAGTTCTAAAGCCGTTTTGGGTAAAGCACCTTTATGGTAGATGGCACAACATTTTTTATATTTTACACGGCTACCACAAGGACATGGAGTGTTTGGAGTTGTTTTTTTCATGGGAAATTATACCTCTATTTGGATATAATTAAACATGATAACTCTTAAAAATGTAAGCAAAATATATGAACTTAACAAAAACCATAATGTAAAAGCCTTAGATAATATAAACCTTCACATAAAAGAGGGTGAACTTGTGGTTTTAAAAGGGGTTAGTGGAAGTGGGAAAAGTACTATTCTTTCACTTATAGCTGCACTGACTAAGCCTACAGAGGGTGAAGTTCTAGTCAATGAAAAACGTATCTCTAAACTACCTGACAATTTTGCTTCTGATTATCGTCAACAAGATATAGGATTTATATTTCAAAAGTACAACCTCATCCCTACCCTTTCGGTAAAAGAGAACATTTTACTTCCCCTTGTACCCACCAACCCTAAAGAGAGTGAAGCCCAAGAGAAATTAAACAGAGTCTTAGAGCAGTTTCAAATAGCTCATAAAAAAGATGAAAGAGTTCGTAACCTCTCAGGTGGTGAACAACAGCGTGTAGCCATAGCTAGAGCTCATGTCAACAATCCCAAAATTATAATAGCCGACGAACCCACAGCTAACCTAGATGAACAGCTATCTTTAGATTTTATAGAGATTTTAAAACAGCTAAAAAATGAGGGTAAAACTATTGTCATAGCCACTCATGACCCTCTCTTTTTTGACCTAGAGATAGTTGACAAAATTATAGAAGTTAAAGCTGGAAAGATTTTATGATTTTAACGCCAGAGGTCTTAACCCTACTCATACTAAATGGTATATTTTTACTACTGGCTACTGTGGCGTTTATACTCTCGGTTAAAATCTTCCTAAAATGGGACATAGACTCCACCACCAAAGCCCAATACACGTTAGAGAAACAGAGCTTTTTAGCTGCTACGATTATAAAATATATATTTGCCATAAAGCTTCCTCTTTTTCTCTTTTTTGTTTTCACTTTAGACAAAATCTCCACTCTCCTCACAGGGGCCATGTGTGCTGCTGGTGTGGTCGATGCTACAGAGTATGGAACCTATCTACTCATACTAAAACTGCTCAACCTCTACCTTTTTGGTTTTTGGCTCACCCTGCACTACTTAGACATGAAAAACCCCCACCTACCCTACACCAAGATAAAGTTTGAGTTTTTTATTATAGCTTTTCTCTTTTTGGTGGTTGAGATAGTTTTAGAGGGCATTATGTTTTCAGCCATCGACATAGACAAAATGGTAAGTTGTTGTGGAACCTTATACTCCTCTGCTTCCACCTCTGCCATAGGTGACATACTCAATATAAACACTACCCTACTTTTAGGGCTTTTTTATGTAAACTTTATACTTATGGTTCTATTCTATAAACTAAAAATAAAATACCTTTTTGCAGTAGCCAATATAACTTTTATAGTTATCGCACTCATAAGTCTCATCTCATGGTTTGGAACCTACATCTACGAACTACCAACCCACCACTGCCCGTTTTGTTTTTTGCAGTCCGACTACTACTATGTAGGCTACGCCATCTACACAGCTCTTTTTATAGGAACTTTTTATGGTATTCGTTCAGGGGTTATGGAGATATTAGAAGAAGAGAGAAACAGGAGTTATAATGTTTCTATGATTTTTAATACGCTGTATCTACTGATTGTTACAGCGTATCCTTTGGTCTATTTTTTTAGGAATGAGGTTTGGTTGTAATTAATGACACTGCAAAATGGTTCGTTCAGGCTCAACCAAATAACGATACCCGTTATAGATAGTAAACGCACCATAAAGCAACACAGAAATAGCAGCCAAACGTATCATAATATTTCTAAATGAAGCATCTTTAAAAAAGCCTACAAAAAAGCCCAACGAAAAGAGTGCAGGAACGGTACTAATACCAAATATAAACATAACAAATGCTCCATAAAAAGGGTTTGCTGTACTAGCAGCAATAATAGCAAATGAGTAGACTAAACCACAAGGAAGCAAACCATTAAGCATTCCTAAAAGAAAAAAGCTTAAAAGTGATTGGTTACGTAAGAGTGATTTAAAGCTCTCTTGATACCATGATGACTTTAAAAATGAATGCTCTATAAGTGTTAAAAACTTCACCTTTCCAAGCAGTGATAGCCCTGCTAAAATCATAGCAATACCTGTAACTATCCATAAAATCCCATTGGTGGTGTTGTTAAAAGTCACTACCCCACCAAGGTAACCAAACATTGCACCCAGTGTCATATAAGTAAGTATCCGTCCAAAAGAGTAGAAAAGATGAGCCATTGCCTGTTTGGTTCTGCCCCACTTTTGGTCTACTTTTGTACCAGTGTAGGCAATGACTATTCCCCCACACATACCGATACAATGACCAAAACTTCCAAAAAATGCAATGGTCATAATAGAGAGAATATTAATGGTTTCCAAGTCTGTCCTTTTTCTTTTCTAAAAGTTGCTTTCTAATTTTAGGGTTCACCATGGTTTCACCACGAAGTGTATACTCTTGCATCTGTTTGAATGTTATTCTATCTTCACTTGGCTTAGCATAAGCACCAAACCCATAATGCATTGGAGTCTCTTCATCTCTAGTATAAAAAGCTTTTTTTCCATCTATCCATCTTTTTGTATCAAGAGCATAGACCCAGACAACAGCTTCATCTTTAAAAGTTCGCTCTTCCAACCACTTTACCATACCCCCATGATCATGAAAAAACCAAGTTTTTCCATCAGGTGCTATCACTTGTGAAGCGTAGTTTAACTCATCTATAACCATGCCACACTCTGCATCTTGATAGTGATTTAACTTCATGGGTATAGGCTCTTTAGCGATATTTCCTTCAAATACAGTAACCATATTTTGTTTCTCTGCAAGTGTTAAAAATAGCGTAACTATTAATCCTAGAATAGCTAAAACAATAAGTAGTGGGCGTAAAGATTTCATGTTTTCCTAAATAATAAAGTTTTATTAATAATATCGATTCTTGATTAAATTAGTGTTAAATCAAGAATTTTGAATTATATCAAACATTATTAATTTCACATTCATAACACTTTTATAACATTTTTATGTTAAAATTATTAAATAAAATTAAAATCAAAGGATTCAAGATGAAAAAATTACTAACTTATGTATCTATAGCGACTATGCTATTAAGCACTAATGTTATGGCTGATGATATTAGCGATACACTTGAAGAGGCATTGGTTTCTTACAAAAAAGGTGACGTTTCTGGAGCAAAAGAAGATGTAATTTATGCTTTAGAATTACTCAAACAACAAAGTGGAAACACCCTAAAAGACCAACTTCCTGATGCTTTAGAGGGATGGAAAGCAGAAGAAGCTAAGTCTGAAACTGCTGGTGCTGGTATGTTAGGTGGTGGTACAGTTCTAAGCCGTACCTACACAAAAGAGAAATCAAAAGTAATTATAGAAATCATCACAGACTCTCCTTTGGTTCAAGGGTTAGGCTCTATGTTTGCAAATCCTATGTTTAACTCTGGTGGTGAGATAAAACGTATTAACAGAGAAAAAGCAACTATAAAATATAACAAAAAAAATGAATCAGGTGAAATCACCCTCATGGTAGACAAACGTTTTGTAGTCAATGTAAAAGGTACAAAAGTCTCTAAAGATGAGTTAATAGAATACACTAAGGCTATTGACTTTAAGGCTCTTAAGAAGCTGTAAAACATATGTTGGGGATATTATCATTTTAATATAGCTGACTAATGCATAAATCTCAAATAACATGCTCTTTACTAGGTACTATAGAACTCTCATCCTCATAGAGTTCTAAATATTTAGGAACTGTTCTTACATATAACATCTAAAATCTCTTTTTTTACTTTTAGAGACATCATATACTAAGTTAAAACACCGATTTATAAAAACTTATGCATCTGAAGGTTACATATTTAAGGTATAAATTATTTGATTTTGTTATAAATCATATTAATTTCTTCAAAAGAGTGTTTCTCCTATTCGCAAACTCCTATAAAGTAACAATTTATCAACTTATTGTTGTGCTTTTGTTGCTGACTCACGATATAATCAATGTAGCTTATTGAAACTTGTGTTCTTAGTACATGTTTGATTTGGGAATGTATAAACCTAAGTTATAATATAAATATATATTCTCAAGCTAGAGTTTGAGGGCAAAAGTTATAGGCAATTTTACTCATAAGGATTTATATGGCAAAAGGTAAAAAGGTAACAGTTATTGGAACAGGAAATTTTGGTTCAACCGTAGCATTTATTATGGCCATGAATGGAACTTGTCATCAAGTTGTTTTACGGGGAAGGAATTATGATGTTGCAAAAGGAAAAGCCTTAGATATGTCACAAGCTGCCAATGCTGCACGTCAACATACTATTGTAAGAGCAGCAAAAGGTCCGGAAGATATGGCAAACTCTGATGTTATTGTTATCACAGCTGGAGCACCAAGAACTCCTGGTATGAGTCGTGATGATTTGTTGACTAAAAATGCAGAAATTGTTAAGATGTACTCAAGAGAGATAAAAGAACATGCTCCAGATGCTATTGTAGTTGTTGTCTCTAACCCTCTTGATGTTATGACTTATGTGGCACTAAAAGAGACAGGTTTTCCAAGAGAAAGAGTTCTGGGAATGGCTGGTATACTCGATGCAGCTCGAATGGCTCACTTTATTTTTGAAAAACTAAACTATGGTGCAGGTCAGATTAGAGCAACTGTAATGGGTGGTCATGGTGACACTATGGTTCCTCTTCCTAAATTTACAACTGTTGCTGGTGTACCAATAGATGATTTACTTGACTCTGAAGAGATAGGAGAAATAGTCAAAAAAACAAGAAATGGTGGGGCTGAAATAGTTAATTTACTTGGAGATGGTTCTGCTTATTATGCTCCTGCAAAATCTACAACCGTAATGGTTGAGGCCATCTTGAAAGATACCAACCAAATTCACTCTTGTGCAGTTATGCTTCAAGATGACTATGGATATTCAGATATAGTCTCTGGTGTACCTGTTATGATAGGTGCGGGCGGTGCTGAAAAAGTCATTAATATGTCATTAAAGCCATTACAAGTAGAGCGTTTTAAAAAATCTGTTGCCTCGGTACAAGAGATGATAAACAAACTTTATGAATTAAACTTCTTTAAATAATCAATAGATAAAGTAGGAGTAACCTTTCCCTACTTTATCAAAAATGTCTATATAATCCTCTCTTTTCTATAAAATTTTAATTTTTTATTATTATATTTTATTAAAAAAACATATTCTCTAATAGTGATTTAGCTATAATTTGGGTCCAAAAATTAAAATAGAGTTTACATAAGGATAAATATGACAGGTAGAAAAGTAGCCATCGTAGGAGCAGGAGCAGTAGGAGCTAGTGCAGCATATGCCTTAGCATTAAGTGGGTCATGTCATGAGATATTACTTTATGATATCTTCCCTGAAGTAGCCATAGGTAAAGCCATAGATATTGCACAAGCAACCAGCTATTCTCCACGAGGTACAATTGTTAAAGCAGCAATAAAACCAGAAGATTTAAAAGATTGTGATGTAGTCGTAATAACAGCAGGTGTTCCGAGAAAAGCTGAAATGACCAGAGCAGACTTACTAAATATCAATGCTGGTATTGTTAAAGAGGTTTCGGAACATGTTAAGAACTACTCTCCAAATGCCATTATTCTTTGTGTCTCTAACCCTTTAGATGTCATGACCTATGTTATTCATCAAGTAACTGGTTGGGATAGAAGAAGAATCATCGGTATGGGTGGAGCTTTAGACAGCTCACGAATGGCATATCAAATTCATCAAAAAGCAGGATTTGCTGCGGCACAAACTAAATCTATGGTTATAGGTGACCATGGAGAACATATGATTCCTTATCCAGAAGTAACCAGTGTTGGGGGTATCCCATTAACTCAAGTTCTATCTAAAGAGGACATTGACGAGGTTATCCACAAAACTAAAAATGGTGGTGCAGAGATTGTAAAACATCTGAAAACATCTGCATTTTATGCCCCAGGTCGGGCTATCTCTATGATGGTTGAAGCTATTTTAGGTGATGAAAGAAAAGTTATCCCATCTTCTGCCCTACTTGATGGAGAGTATGGATACAGTGATGTCACAGTTGGTGTACCTTGTATCATTGGAGCAAAAGGTGTTGAAAAAATTATTGAGCTTGAATTTGATGATGAGATGAAAAAGAAATTTGCAAAATCAGTTGACTCTATCAACGAAAGCATTGCTATTTTGCGTGATGGTGGTTTTTTTGATAAGTAGTCTTTTGACTACTTATCCATATCTAAGTATAAAACGTTCACTTTTATTAATAGTTATACTTTTAAATGCGTATATATAAATGATAGAAGACTATAATTGTATATCAACCTCGTTAGATTTTAAAAGTGGTAGTTAGCACCTATTTCAACACCATTCATAGCTGCAATCACTGAATCATCACTATTATCCGTACTAATTCCTACAGCTCTTCGGTATATACCTGCTGATACATCTATTTTTGGAGCAACTTGGTAATGTACACCCAATCCTATATCAAAATCTACAGCATTTAAATCATTTGCAACCCAATCAGCATCACCTGAACCAAATCCTATTCCTACACGTATATAGGGTAACATTTCGTTTGTTGAGAGAGAAGAGAGTCCCCACTGATAATTAATTCCAAAAGTAGAGGTATCAAATGGTTTATCTACATTTGAAGCATTAGTAGTCTCAATAGAATCTTTTTTATAATATAACTCAACTCTATTTTCACTCTTTGTTACGTAACCTACTTTCAACATCATAGGCTTATCTTCTGTATCCTTATCAATTGTTTGAGTAGAATATCCATCATCAACAGCAACAGAACCACCCCAATTGACAAGACCCACACCAACACCAGCATACCAACCACTAGCTTTAGTACTGCTATTTGATACAACAGGTACAATTCCACTAGCACTTACTTTAGTAGAATTGGTCTCTACGTTTACAGCTTCATTGGCATTAGCCACATTACCTACTAAAATAGCAGCCCATAATAATTTTTTTACCATATTCTTCCTTTGTATGTTTATATATAAAGTATACATTATTTACTTAAGGAATTTATATGTTTTTAAAGATAAATATCAATTTTAATTATTATTATGTACTATTTTTGCAATAATTTAAAAAAATTTAACTATATAAAATAAAGTAAAATATTATAAAACTAATTCTTACTCTACAGGTAACTTTTCAGAACGCCATTTCATCATACCACCACTCATATTGATAACAATAAAACCATTATTTTCTAAAATACGAGCAGCAGAAGTCGAACGGTTACCACTACGACAGTAAACCAAGACCTTTTTTGACTTCTCTAGCATATCTAAGTTTTTAGGTAATGCCCCAAGAGGGATAAGCTTTGCCCCTGCTATTTTTCCATCTTTTTTATACTCTTCAGGGCTTCGTACATCTAAAAGTGTAAGGTTGTCATCATTTTGAATCATCTCATAAGCGACCTTTGGAGAAACCGACTCAAAGTTAGCCCCTATGATTCCTTTTTGATAGAGAAAATAGAGTCCCATCAACACCAACGCTACCCAAAAGAGTTTATCTGATAAATTCTTTGTCATTTTATATTTTTTCCTTAATTATACATTTTACTTCTAATTTTACTTTTGTATCCATTATTACAAAGTTATCATCTTTTTTTATTTTACTTAACTCAACACGTTTTCCATCAAGAATAACCTCTGCCCAGCCCTCTTTTTGTTTGAGTTTTGGGTCATAGAGTTTCATTTTTTGCTCTAGTGAATTTAAACTTTGAGTTTTAACCTGCAAAGCATACTCAAAATTTTCTCTTAGAAGCTGAGGGAGAGGGGTAACTTTGGCTTCAAGCTGTGTAAGTTTATAATCCATTACTCTTTGAAACTCATCTTCTAAGTTTGTAAACTCTTTTTCAACCATGGCTATTTTACGTGAGACCGACTGACGCTGAAACTCTTGCGTTAACGATGTTAGGCTCTGCTCTTTATTTGCTAAAATCTGTCCCATGGTACGAGCATAACGATTTTGCATTTCAGACAGTGTATAGAGTATCTCATTTTGGTCAGGAAGTATCATCTCCATAGCAGCCGATGGTGTTGGAGCTCTTAAGTCTGCGACAAAGTCACTTATCTGTACGTCTACTTCATGTCCTACAGCACTGACTACAAAGGTGTTTAGGTTGTAAATAGCATCTGCCACCACCTCTTCGTTAAACGCCCACAAATCCTCTTTGCTTCCACCACCACGACCAACTACTATCGCATCACAACCCAAGGTATCTGCATAGGCTAATGCCTCTGCTATCTGTGGAGCTGACTTATCACCTTGAACCAAGGTATCTATTACCACCACCTCAAGCAGTCGCCACCGTTTCTCTATGATTTTAAGCATGTCTTGCAAAGCTGCACTTTTAGAAGCTGTTACCAAGGCTAGTTTTTTAATATATTTAGGCTGTGGTTTTTTTCGCTCTTGTGCAAAATACCCCTTAGCCTGTAACTTCTCTTTGAGCTGTTCATAAGCCAATGCCAAAGCCCCCTGCCCAAAAGGCTCAACCGAAACCGTCATGAGCTGATACTCCCCACGAGGGGTATAGACACTTATAGACCCATTCACCACCACATGTTGCCCACGCTCTAAACGAAACTTCATACGCGAAGCATTGGAACGAAACATCACACACTTTATGCTCGATTCTTTGTCTTTTATGGAGAAGTAGACGTGACCTGAATTGTGGTAGGTTACAGATGAGACTTCGCCCTCTACTAGGATGTGCATGAAGGTAGTCTCTAGTAGGGATTTTATTTTGGTGTTTAGGGAGGTTACGGTCATGGCTTGTGACATTATTTTTTTCTCTCTTTCATACCTTTTATATCATCCCAAAATATCCAAACCAAAAAGGCAATACCAAGTCCAATATTAAAGAAAGAGACCTCTCCTGTAAACAGTTGTCCCGTCGCCCACTCTAAAAGCCCACTCATTGGGGTAACGGGTGCAGATTTAATTAACTCTGTAATCCATGCTGTTATCTCTACATGCCACAGTACATTAACAACTTCGGGTACAAAGAAAAAGAGTACCACACCTAAAATACCCCAAATGTTTCTTTTAGGTTTCATCTCTTGCAGTTTCGCTTGAAACTCTGGATTGTTTTTTAGGTTGTTTAGTTTTTCTTTCATTTACTATAGTGGTTTCTGTGCTATTAACAACGTAGAAATTCCCATAGAGAAACTCTTGGTGTACTTCATCTCTAAACCTACTGACTCTAACTCTTTCTCTAACATCTCTGTAGTCAAAAACTCTTCTATAGAGTCTGGTAAATACTTATACGCAGCGTAGTTTTTAGAAATTAGCCCACCTACTCTAGGCAATACTTTTTTCATTCCAAAGTCTACAATTTTAGAGATGACTCCAGATTTTTCTTGTTTAGTAAACTCTAAAATAACTACCAAACCACCTGGTTTTAAGGCTCTGTAGAACTCTTGTAGGGCTTCAACACGGTCTACAACATTACGGATTCCATAAGAGATAGAGATAATATCGGTTCCCTCATCATCTACAGGTAGCTCTTGGGCTTTTCCCTCTAAAAACTCTGCAAAGTCAACTTTGGTTCGTGCAACGTCTAGCATACCTACCGATGGGTCGATTCCTACGTATTTGTTAACGACAATGCTTTTTTTCTTTGCGTACTCTTCCCAAAAAAGTAACAAGTCACCTGTACCACAAGCTACATCGGTTATTTGCGTTATCTCTTTTTTGTCCAGTATCTCATAAGCTTTTTCACAACCTTTACGTCGCCACTGCTTATCGATACCCATACTTAGCACTCTGTTTGCTAAATCGTACGTTGAGGCGATGTCGTCAAACATTCCTACTATTTTGTCTTGTTTCTCTTTTTTATCTATTTGATTTTCCAAAGGTTACAGCTCCATTTTTATATTAGGGGTATTATAGCAAAGCATCTTTATACTATATGTTTAAGTACTGCTCACAAAGAACCCAAAACGGGTCAAACTCTACTTTTGAGCATACGCTACAGGTCTCATACTCATTCTCTAAAAGCTTTAAGGCACTCTCTATGCTCTCTTTTTTGTCGGCATAGTAGTAGAGGTGACGTTGTCTGTTATAGGTCTCGGTTACGACAAAATGACCTTTGTTTGCTTTGAAAATCTCTTGGTAGACCACATCTTCTATCTCATAAATCTCATCGGTATTTCCTTGAGGTAGACCATTTTCTCCTGCATTTTTTAACTCTAATGTCATCGTCAATAGGTAAGGGAACTTTTGAGTAAACTCATAATGCTGTAAGGCTTGATTAACAACCAAAAGCTGTGGTAAGCCCTCTATTTTCCCCTCTAAGAGTTTTATATTTTCAGTTGGGAACTCCTGCCCAGCATTGGGTCGTTGTCCTTTTTTGTAGGCTACGTACTCTTTTAGTTCCGAAAATGCAAAAGTCTGCTCTTTTGGGTGAGGCATGTCATCAAAGTCAATGTAGTCAAAATCTAAAGCCGTTGCTACTTCTCCTAAATACATGTTTAAGGCTGCATAGAGTCCGACAATGACGGCATTGCGTGTTGCACCCTCCTCTTGAGTATAGTCCTTATGGTAGAGTCGTACAGCAATGTCATTAGGGTACTCCTCTGCTTCTAAAGGCATAAAGAGTAAATCATCAGGGTTTATGGTCACCTCTCCCATTTGAAAGTTAAAGTTCAGTCCTATGGCTGGTTTAAGGGCTATAAACTCCCAAGAACCAATGCTAGGAGCATCTTCAACCAAAGCTATCGCATCAGAAAAAAACTCTTTGTTTCCTTGAGCTGTAATGATGAGTTCTTGTTTCTCATCGTCGTTTGAAAGCTCAACAAAAAGCCCCTTAGAGTACTTATGTAAAGCATCTGTTAACGATGCTAGTAACTCTTCTGCCTCTTTAGGATTTAAAGTATATTTTTCATTAAAACCATTGTAACTCTCGTGGTTTTTCTCAAACCACTCCCAAAATATTTTACTTCTTTCCACTATCTTCTTCCTCTTTTACTGTTTTTACTGCTCTTATCTTTTTTATTTTTGGGCTTTGCCTCATCAAAAGTTTTATACATATCACGCTTGGTGACTTTACGTTTTTTCTTTGTAGGAGCCGTTGAACTCTTTTTCTTTCCAAAGGCTCCATCGGTTTTTTTCTTAACCTCTTTAGTTTTTCTAGCCCCTCGTTGTACTTTCTCTACCTTTGGGGTGTAGCCGTCTATCTCCACACGCTCTATGGCTTTTCCCATGAGTCGCTCTACATCTTTTAGGGCTACCTCTTCTTTAGGAGAGAGCAGTGTTATGGCTAGACCTTGCTTTCCTGCTCGACCTGTTCGCCCTATTCGGTGTATGAAGTCACCTGTTACGTGGGGTATGTCGTAGTTTATAACCACTTCCAAACTTGGTATGTCTATCCCTCGTGCAGCAATGTCTGTGGCAACCAGCACTCTGGTTTTCCCCTCTTTAAACGCCTCTAAGGCTCTGGCACGTACGCCTGAACTTTTGTCTCCATGTATGACAAAGGTTTTCAGTCCACTAAGGTTTAGCTCTTTTGCTACCTCATCAGCCTCTTGTTTTTTACGTACAAATACCAAGACCTGTTGATAATTTTTAGAACCTATTAAAAAAGATAAAAGCTCCATTTTAAGCTCACGACTTACAGGGTGAATAACCTGCTTTACATTTTTAGCAGAGGTTCCCATGCTGTCAACCTCTATGAGTTTTGGTCGCTGGAGTATCTGCTCTGCTAGTCTTTTGACCGAACCTGAAAGGGTTGCAGATATCAAAACATTTTGTCGTTTAGCAGGAAGCTGAGCAATAACCTGTGTCACCTCATGCACAAAACCCATGTCTAAAATGGTATCGGCTTCATCTAGCACCAAGTAGTTTACTCGCTCTAAGTTTACGTTCTTTTTGCCTATGTGTTCTAAGAGTCTACCCGAAGTAGAGACAACAATGTCAACCCCTTGCTTTAATCTGTTGGCTTGAGAGGTCATGTTTGAGCCTCCATACAGCACGGTACTTTTTAAAGGTAGGTACTTAGAGTAGGCTTCTACATTTTCATGAACCTGTCGTGCCAACTCACGTGTAGGAACGATAATAATGGCTCTAGGAGCATGGCTTCCCTCTTTAAACTCTTTCATAAGTTCTTGAAGTATAGGGAGTACAAAACCTGCTGTTTTTCCTGTTCCTGTTTGGGCTCCAGCCATAATGTCTCGACCAGAAAACATAGAGGGAATCAGCTCTTTTTGTATGGGCGTGGCGTTCTCGTAACCTTTCTCTTTTAAGGCTTTTAAAATTTCAGGAGACAAACCTAAGGTGGCTAATGACATCTAATAAACTCTCTATTTTTTTCGTATTATAGCGTAAGTGCATTATGCTATAATATTTTTAACTTTTTAAGGAAAATCATGAATACAAAACGACCTATTTTTATCTTCTTTTACATCATATTGTTTGGAATAGCAACACCACTTATCTTAGGTTTTTTAAACTTTTTACACCCTCTTTTTGACTCGTTTTCTCATTTTAGAATTCATCTACTATGGATGGTACTACCTATACTTTTGGTACTTTCATTACTACATGAAAAAGTATATAGAGCCATATATTTAACTCTTTTAGTAGGTTTTTCTATCTATCTATATTTTATAAGCCAACCTTTTCAGCCAAATTCAGCATATAGCAAAACAAAAACTTTTAAGCATATGCAGTTCAATTTAAACTTTAGAAACCAAAAAATGGATAAGTTTATAAACTTTATCAAAAAGAATCCTATGGATATTATAACGCTTCAAGAGGTGACTGATGAGCAT
Organism: Campylobacteraceae bacterium; assembly: GCA_027068975.1. Taxonomy (GTDB): domain Bacteria; phylum Campylobacterota; class Campylobacteria; order Campylobacterales; family Sulfurovaceae; genus UBA1140. The sequence goes on from JALXFN010000073.1 coordinate 38,332, forward strand.
AAAGAAAAATTAGAAAAACTAAAAGTAGATGGTCTAGCATTGGAGTTGTCAAAAGATTTCCCATTTATAGCTCAAAAAAAAGGGGCATACCCATACCAAGCATACTGTAATTTTAGAGCTGTTGGAGCTGTGGCTATTTTGTCAAAACATCCATTTGAAACAGAGGCTGTCTGTTTAGATGGTGCTATTTGGGCAAAAGTTATTGTAGATAAAAAACCCATAAATGTTCTATCTACCCACCTCTACTGGCCCTACCCACACCAACAATCACAACAAGTTGAGCAACTATTACCTATCTTAGAGGGTATTCCCTCTCCTCTTCTAATATCTGGAGATTTTAATGCTGTGGCATGGAGCCATGCAGTAAAGCAAATAGCACATGCTTCACGCACCCATATAGTAGATGGATTACGCTGGTCAATAGAGCTTAAAACCCAACTTCCACTACTGCCTTTTATGAAGCTACCTATCGACCATCTTTTACTTTCAGATGAGTTTGAAGTAAAATCTATAAAGGTTGAAGAGGGGCTAGGTTCTGACCATCTTCCTATTGTAAGTGAGATTGGATATTAGGAGACTACACAAAGCTCACTCTCTCCATTATCCCGTCTTTCTATCTTAATTTGGGTCTTAATCTTCTCTTTTAAGAGAGGAATATGAGAGACTATACCGATGATTTTACCCTCACTCTCTAACGTAGAGAGTGCCTCTATAACCTGCTGAAGACTCTCTTCATCTAGGGTTTCAAAACCTTCATCTAAAAAGAGTGTATTTATCTCTATTTGCTCTGAATTCATCTCTAAAAGCCCTAGAGAGAGTGCCAAACTCACGATAAAACTTTCACCACCTGAAAGGGTGTTTACCCCTCTTCTACTCTCGTTTTGCTCTAGGTCTATGACCTCTAACTCTAAAGAGTTCATATCTTTAATAGCCAACAGATAACGTCTATTTAGTTTTTTAAGATGTTCATTTGCTAAATTAACAAGCGATGAAAGGGTTTGACCCTGCACATATATTTGATATTTTTCACCATTTTCAGAACCTATTAACTCATTTAATTTCTGCCACTCTTTTGCTATTTTTTCTTGCTCTTCTAATGAACTTTGTTCCTTCTCTCGTTTTTTTACATTCTCTTTATCTTGTTCTATTTGACTCTTTAACGCCCCAAGTTCTTGGTTGATAAGAGAGAGTTTTTGCTCTACAGAATCTTTCTCTTTTTTAAGTTTTTCCAAACTAACCAATTTAAGTTTCTGCTTATTTTCTAACTCTTCCATACTGGAAAAGTAGAGATTTTTTTGATGATGAAAAAGATTTTTTAACTTTTTAAAATCTTCATAACGCTTTTGTTGCTCTCTATTTTTCTGCTCTAGTTCTTCACTATACTCTGTTATGCTTTTCTCACCCAATAAAGCTGCTCGATTTTGCTTCATAAGTAGCATATCACACTCTTGTATGGAAGCTCGTTTTTTAAGGGAACGTAAAGTCTCTTCTATGTAGAGTTTTCTAGTGTTATTCTGCATTTTTTGACCCTCTATAGGTGTCACTTGTTGAATAAGGGTCTTTAACTCTGAAGACAATTTTTCATACTGTGCTCTTTTAGCATCAAGAAGCATTAATGAGTTAGAATCTAACTCAATATTGTAAGTTTGTAAAGTTTTTATAAGGTAGTAATTCAACTCTTTAATCTTAGTTTCAAGGTTCTCCTCTACCTCTCTACGGTTTTTATTTTTCTGAATTTTAACACGTAGCAAAGAGAGTTCTTCTCGTTTACTACTAAGCTTATTTTTTAACATGTCCAATTCATCTTGTTGCTGTTTAAAAACATTTAACTTTTTTTGCACTTCTTTATATTGCTCTTTAAGCATATGCAAATCTCCATTTACATCACGCAGTGACATCAGGCTTTTTTTCTCATTTAAAATTTTTTCATCAACATGCTTTACTTCTGACTCTATCTCAACTATCTTCTTCTCATTTTCGACATAGGATAAAAAGAGTTTCTCCAAATGCTCTTTCTTCTCCTTCAATAAACTTTCAGTTCTATTTGGCTCAACTTTTTCAGAAAAAAGAGGATGTTCTAAAGAGCCACATAGAGGACAAGGCTCATTCTCTTTTAACGCTGCTCTATCTTTTTCATAATCAATAATTTTCTTTTCTAAAAGCATTTTCTCTTCAAGCTGAGTTATCATTTCTGTCATATCACTCTTCTCTTTTTCGAGTTTAGTGTTTTCTGTCATCATGCTATGAAGCCTAAGCTCTAACTCCTCTTTTAAAGCAGCATGTGAACGCTGACTCTTCTCTAAATGCTCTTTTTCAGTTAACTTTTTAATCTTATTTTCTAAAATAAAATTTTGCTGTTTCTCTTTTTCTATGTTTTGACTCTTAATCTTTCTATCCAGTTCAGAAAAACTTTTTTCTAAAACCATTACTTTTTCACTAAGTTCCGTGTCATTTAACTCTTCATAAGCTGTAGATTGAAACTTTTTTAACTCCTCTTTATACCTATTCTTCTCATCAAATTTACTTGCAATAAGGGTATGATTCTGCTGAAGGTGTTTCATGTTCACAAACGAACTCAACTCTTTTTCAAGCAGTGTCTTACGTACATTATAGGATGAAAGTTCTTCATCATTTTGTTTAATATTTTGCTCTATAAAGTGAAGCTCTTTTTCTGTTTTTAAAATCTCATTTTTGAGATTTAATAAATTTTTATTGGAAAATTCTAACTCATGGTCAAAAAGTTTTGCCTCTTCTATTTTCTTTTTTTCTACTACTAAAAACTGCATAAAGTTTTCGTACTGCTTCTCTTCTGTCTGTCGACTTACTAAAATCTTTTGTAGACGTTCAAGTTCAGCCTTATACTCTTTGGACTCTAAGGTTAGTTTATCAAAAGCAACTTTTTCATTATAGTTATGCAGTAGTTTATCGAGGTTGTAACTATTTTTCTCCTTTTCCAAGACAACTACTCTCTCCTCTAAGCGTTTACGCTCTTCAGGCTCCAAATAGACTAAGTTTTTAAGTAGAGCTTCCATTCGTTCAAAGGTTTGATTTTCTTTTGTAGCACGTTGAAAAACATTTTTAGAAATTTCAGCATAAACTTCGGTAGAAAGTACTTTTTCTAAAAAAATTAAACGCTCTTTTGCCTCTGACTTTAAAAAACCATCAAAGAGACCTTGGGAAAGAATCATAGACTTTGTAAAGTGTTGGAAATCAACCCCTATAAGTTCCTCTATTTTTTCACAAACTGTAGCTATACCTTCACAAAGTAGAGAGTCACTCGCATATAAATACATATTGCAGGTCAACTCTGTTCCTTGTTTCTGTTGTTCAAACCTACTTCTGTACTCGTTACCATTAACTTCAAATATCACTTCACAAAAAGAGTCTAAACACTCTTTACTTATAGCCTCTGATACACTCTTCTCTTTAAGCCGTGTTGTTTGAGCATAAAGAGCCAAGGTTATAGCATCAAGAAGAGTACTTTTACCTGCACCTGTCACACCTGTTATAGCAAAAATCTTATCTTGAAAACAAGCTTCTCTGAAGTCTATCTCATTTTCACCCTTTAAGGAGTTAATGTTTTTAATTTTTAGTTTTAAAATCTTCATTATTTCATATCTTCTATAATTTTGACATAAAGTTTAAGTAGCGACTCTTGTTCTTTAGCATCAAGCTCTTTAATTTTTTCCAAAAACATCTTTTTTGTTTGTTCTTTTTTATCGATTTTTTTCATTGTTTTATTAGCTTTAGAATCATTCATATCGGGATTTTATCTTATTTTTATTAAATAGAATAGATGATTAGAGAGTAAGCATTCTATTTTAAGGCTATTTTATGTTAAAACTCTCTTTGCTCTTGCTATATCTTCCTCTATTTCTCTTTTTAATGCCTCTAAGCCATTAAACTTTCTATTGTCACGAATAAAATCAACAAACTCTATCCCTATATCTCCTACTACCTCACCAATATCTCTATCTAAAATATGTGTCTCTATGGCAAAAGAGCCATCAGTAGTGACACGATGACCTACAAAGCTGACAGATTTTAACCACTCATTAGCTATTTTAGTTCGTGTGGCATAAACACCCTCTTTAGGTAATTTATAATCATACACCTTCAAGTTTAGCGTAGGTACCAACTCTTTTTTACCCAAGCCTTGCCCTGAAACAATCTTTCCATAAATCCTATATGAACGGTCAAGAAGTTGGTTTACCATTTTAATATTACCCTCTGCAATGTACCTCTTTATGGTACGAGAATGCACAGAAACATTAGCAGACTTCACCTCATCTACCACCACAACCTCTCCCTCAAAAAGCCCTTTTAACAAAGTGGTGTTGCCCTCTTTTTTATAAGCAAATTCAAAATCATACCCCACTACTATGGTTTTAAGTTTTGGAAAGTCCTCTTTTAATTTTTCGACAAACGCTTTCGCACTTAAAGATTTTATATGCTCAAAATGATAAAAAAAACAAGGCTGCTCTATAAAAAAAGAGCGTCTATACCCTGGGGTCAAATATCCACCATTTCTCTCTATAACTACCACTGCTTCTACTTGCTCGATTAAGGCTCTATGTCCTAAATGAATACCATCAAATGAACCGATGGCTATTGATTTTATACTGTTTTTATACAACTATTTTCCTAAAATGATAAACATACTCTACATTCCCTGACTTACCTGTCAGTTTTGAAGGAGTACTATAACAGAGTTCCCACCCCAACTCATGAGCTTTTAGTTCAAACTTCTCTTTAGCTTCTGCGATGGCTTCTAAGTTAACCACTACACCTCGACTGTCACGTTTTACTGCTCTTCCTACCTCAAACTGTGGTTTAAAAAGTAAAATCATGTCACCACAACTTAAAGCATCAATAGCATCTACAATTTGTAAAATAGAGATAAACGACACATCACAAGTGACCAGCTCAAAAGGCTCTGATTTAAAGTTACGAATATCGGTCTCTTCAAAAACATGCACCTTTTTATTTTCCCTTAAAGAGTGATGTAACTGGTTTGAGCCTACATCAACGCAAGATACAGAAGCTACCTCATTCTCTAATAGAATCTGTACAAAACCACCTGTACTTGAACCAATATCTAAAGCTTTTTTCCCTCTGAGTTCCATGGGGTACTCTTCTAAAAAAAGCTCCAACTTCTTGGCTGCACGGCTTACATAGAACTTCTCTTTATCTATATCTACATTTGTCTTCGCATTACACTTATGTGAGGCTTTTGCTACCTGACCATCTACAAAAACCTTCCCTCTTTTTATGGCATCTAAGGCACGATTTCGACTCTCAAAGTAACCTTGCTCTACCAAATATTTATCTAATCTTATTCCACTACGCACACTTACCATCCAAAACATCTTTTATATCTGCTAAGGCAATATACTTCACGGTTCTACCCTCTTTCATAGGTGCTAAAACTTTATAGTTTGTTAGCTCTTTAAGGTACTTTCTTGCTGTATTTTCTGACACTTCATAGTGGTTGGCTATCTCTTTTACTGTAAAGGTACGCCCTGGATTTTTCATGGCTTTTTTTACAATATTTTTCTGAATAAAGTTCAAACAGTCAGCCATTTTAGAGTTTTCTAACAACTCAACCACCTCGTCAAACTCACGGCTTCGCTCATCTAAATAGTTAAACAACTCATCCATAGAGCGTAAAATAATATCTACCTGATAGTAGATAAAATAGGTCAAGTCGCTCTCATCTATTTCGGTATACAAATATGCCATACCATACTTTACAGGAGCCTCTTTAAGCAGTTTAGAAATAGACAAATACTCAAAAAACTCAAAACCATTTTTTAGCATAAACCAGTAAAAAATAGCTCGTGCTGTTCGTCCATTACCATCGGCAAAGGGATGCTCATAACCTATCATAAAGTGTAAAATAATCGCTTTAACAATGGGGTCTATAAAGTCATCACCACCCTCACCAGAATGTATGGTATTGGCAAAGGTACAAAGTCTCTCTAAACGTTTTTCTATCTCTTCAAAATGAGGTGGCTGATGTAACACTTCTCCATCAATTCCATCGGAAATCACTATCTCATTGTCTTCTCTAAACTCCCCTGGAACCACAGCATTTTGTGATGTTCCTTTGGTTGCTATTTGATGAAAATACTTTATCATATCTATACTAAGTGGAGCGTCTATAAGCTCTTTAACCTCATTCATAAGCAAATAATTATTTAAAATCATTAGCTCATCTTCCGAGCGTGGCTTTCGTGCTTCTACCAGCATTTTTTTAGCCACACGACGTGTGGTAGAAGCTCCTTCGAGTTGTGCAGAGCTAATTGCCTCCTCCATCACCAATGATGAGATAAGAAACTTTTGTTTCACAGCAGAGTTTGAAGTCATGGCTTCCCCTGAAAGCTTAGCTATTTTATAAAGCTTCGCTTGTAAAGAATCTGGTTTACAGTAGTGAAAGTGTTCTTCATTTACATCTAACAAATCAATGGGTTTACGTTTGGTAAAACGACACCATTTTGTCACCAGCCATGCTTTTTTTACATCATGCTCTTTAGGTACATGCCACTTAAACTTATCCCAATAGAGGTAACGACCTTTATCATCAGTTTCACGAAAATACTCCATAAGGTAGCTCTCTGAATTCATCATATTTAAAACAACAGCTAAATTATCAGAAGTGAAGGTTATGGGTGATTTTTCAATACGTGATTTTGCCATATTTTCTCTTTAGCACAATTTTTTATTTTTGCACTATTGTAGCACATAATGTAATAGAAAAGAGTAAAAAAAAAGATATAAAAGCATTATTAATTTAAATTAACCTTATTTTTATTATTTATAAAATAAAATATATAACTTTTATAGATTTATTAAACAATTGTTATCTATTATTTAGTTAGAATCTGAAAAATATAATATAAGGTAAATAATATGTCATACCCTCTTATTCTAGCACTAAGTGCTACTATTCTATTCTCTGGTTGTACCCTTATCTCTCAAATAATGGAAACTTCTACAGGAGAATCTCAAAAGAAACCTATGATAGAGAAAGATACGACACAAAAACACAAAGAGATAAAAAATCAAAATTTAAGTAAAGACTCCCATAGTAGCAATATTATAAAAGATGAATTTAACGATTATGAATTAACCATAACTCAAGATGCAAATAACCTAGAAGGTAAATATGCTTTAGAGAGAGGTCAAGTCAGTTTTGCTGGGGCAAGAAAAGAGATAGTAGATTCTAAATTGGTCATAGAGAAACTTGGTGTTAATGATTTTGGATACTACTATACCATTAAACTTAAGGGGTATCCTGCTAATGAATATTTTGGTATTTTCTCTAAAAAAGATGGGAAATATGTCAAAAAAATAATATCTGATAATGGAGAAATATCCTATTATGACAACATTGAACTTATACACGAAGATACAAGAGTTAAGCTAACAGAAAATACTAATAATGGTAAACGTATTATTATTTGGAAAAAAACCAATTTTGAAGACAATGATGAAAGACTCAATGGAGCAAAAGAGATTTACAATCAGGTATGTAAAGCTAACTATTGTGAAGGATTATAATACTTAGTGAGCTAAATTAATATTTAACTCACCTATAAAATTTGAAGTGTAAAAACCTAGTTAGTCTCTTGGTCTACAATTTTATTAGCTGAAATCCAAGGCATCATTTCACGAAGTTTATTACCTGTTTGAGTAATAAGCTTAGTCTTGTCATTGTTTCTTTCAGCATTCATACGTGGATATCCAGCTTGACCTTCTAAGATAAAATCTTTAGCAAATCTACCATCTTGAATCTCTGTTAAAATCTCTCTCATAGCCTTTTTAGACTCTTCATTAATAACTCTTTTCCCTGAAACATAGTCACCATACTCTGCTGTATTTGAAATAGAGTATCTCATGTCAGCAATTCCACCCTCAAACATAAGGTCAACAATAAGCTTAAGCTCATGAAGACACTCAAAGTATGCAAGTTCAGGAGCATATCCTGCTTCTGTAAGTGTCTCAAAACCAGCTTGAACTAGAGACGCTGCTCCACCACAAAGTACTGCCTGTTCTCCAAATAGGTCTGTCTCTGTCTCATCTTTAAATGTAGTTTCAATAATTGCTGTTCTACCACCACCAATAGCTGATGCATAAGAAAGAGCTAACTCTTTAGTTGTACCACTTGGGTTTTGACCAACAGCAATAAGGTCAGGAATACCACCACCTCTTACAAACTCAGAACGTACTGTATGACCTGGTGCTTTTGGAGCAATCATAGTAACATTAATATCAGCTCTTGGAATAATTCTTCCATAGTGAATGTTAAATCCATGACCAAATGCAATAGTAGCACCCTCTTTAAGATTTGGCTCAATCTCATTTTCATAAATACTTTTTTGGTTCTCATCTGGAAGAAGAATCATAATAACATCTGCTTTTGCTGATGCTTCTGCAACAGTAAGTACTTCAAAGTTTTTAGCTTCAGCTTTTGCCCAAGATGAACCATCTTTTCTAAGACCGATAACTACATTTACTCCTGAATCTCTAAGGTTTTCTGCATGTGCATGTCCTTGAGAACCGAAACCGATCATTGCTACTGTTTTAGATTTGATGATACTTAAATCACAATCTTTGTCATAATATACATTTAATGTTGACATTATTTGTTCCTTGAGGTTAAAAAATTTCGCGATTATAGCGTAAGGTTGCTTATGGGCGTTTAAGTATCAGCCCTACTCTTTGTTTTTAAGAAGAGAATTTTATGCTTTCCGTAGGGTGCCGTTTTCCAACGCACCTTAAATACATCATAAAGGAAAAACCCCATCAAAACAAAAACGGTTTGAGCTTTATAAAAATCAAAAGCATTTTTATATGCCAATATTTGGTGCGTTAGAAAACGGCACCCTACCAATATTCCACAATATTTTTTAATTTCTCACGCTCATAATACTCACAATTTCCCCAACGGTAAAAAATAACCTCTTTAGGCTTTTTCATAACAACTTTTAAAGCATCTATAGCCTCTTGAAGCATCTCAACAGTTACCTCATCTACTCGAACTTTGTCACCTTTATAGAAGAGTCGTTCTTTAAAATAGTGTGTTTTCTCTACTACATAAAGGTGTTCTTTTAACTTTTTAAAATGGCTATCTAACTCTTCTTCTCTTACGCCATCCATCAGTCCTACTACTTTTGAAAAACGTATAATGGTCGCTTGAGAGTAGAGAGGTAAAGCAAGGTTTAAAGCCAAGGGGTAGCTCTCAAAATTATAATGGTACTGCTTGGCTACTGCTAAATCTAAAATATAATTCTTAGTCTCTATATCTTTAAAGTCACTCATGTTGTAGTACATAAGAACCCCGTAGTCTACAGGTGGTACGCCAGTTTTTTTATGGTATTTTACTTGATGTAGTCGAATGGTGGCTGATATTTTTTTAGCACTCTGCTCTTTTAAGCGTTTTAAAAACTCAAAATAACTCTTTTTGCTACGCTCTGTCCAGTCACAATCTACTTGGATTTCACTGTAGTTTTTTAAGGGCATCTTATTTAAAGCGTCTAAAACTTTTCTGACCATGGTAGAGGCTTTCATTTTTTTCCATACAGAGTTGTCCATGTAAATAACAGGTACTGTCTCATGAAGAGGCAATGTTTGAAAAGAGGTTTTTTTAAATGCGAAACTACTATTATAAGCAATATCTAAAACCTTTACGTAACGTGGAGGGTGACTCTCATTGACATCTACTTTGTAATTTGATGTCCAGTGATAAAAGGTATAGGTTGTTTTTGGGGATGGTCTGTTATAGATGTACCCAAAAAGAAAAACAACTATAACAAAAAGAGCTAATATTTTTTTCATTTAAAATATCTAAACGTTGCACATTTTTTAATAATCTCTTTTCCATATTTTGTCTTACTGTACTGCTCTTTATAGTTATAAATAGCCTCTGTAAATTTTGGAGATTTTTTTAACTCTTTTGTATCAAAATACGCAACATAGATACCATATTCATCGGCTTCATTTTTTATCAAAGCACGGTTATACTCTATTTTAAGTAGTTGGTAGGCTATTTTGGCTTTAAACTCTGGATTCTTTGCATACTTTTCTGCTAACCTATACTCTTTTTCTATCTTGTCAAAATTTTTCAAAATATGCTCTGCCTCTGCATTTGAAAAAGAGGTTACACTTCTGTCAATTGACCCTGCCATAGGAAAGTTACCAAACCAAGAGCTGTTATAGAGTCCATTGGCATAGAGGTAGTGATCCATAGCAGAAGTTGGGTTCTTTTTTAGGGTTTGTTCTATTTTTAACATGGTCTCTACAAACTTTCTTTGCCCATACCCTTTGCCTTTTATCTTTCTGTTATTTCCAGAGAGTGAAACATTAAAAGGGTTAAACTTTGTTTTTATGTTGAGTTTTGGTACCTGTTTCATGTAGTGATTTGCTTTTTCAAAGTTTCCATCTTTGGTATAGAGTATGGTTAAAAACTTTGCCACATCATTTTTTGCCAGTGACTTCATAACAAATCTAAAAACTTTCTGCTCGTAAATACTTCTATCTCTCTTCTCCACATAACGCTCAAAATCATCTGCTTTTATGGCATCCATATACATTCCTACATAGGAGTAACCCGTAGAAGGCATAACTGAACAGTGTTTAGAAAAAAGCTTTTCAGGAGAATTTTTAGGATACAACTTTGCCATAAAGTAAGCCGTATAGGCAAAGATGTCATCTCTTTTTTCAGGAGGAGCCTCTTTTAAGAGTTTGGTCAAGTGTAAAAAGAGTGCTTTGTTGGCTCCTTTTTGTGTTGAGGTAATGGCTCTTACTCCATTGACATACTTCAACATATCTACAACTATTTTCTGTTTAGGAGTGGCTAAAGCATTAAGCTCTTTAAACTTTTTGTCCAACTCATTTAGATGCTCTTGCTCTTTTACATTCATATAAACTTTGGCATATAAAGAGAAAAACTTTGGTTTTTTAAGTTGCGACAATGTCTCTAAAAAATATGCTTTTTTCTCTAAGTAGCTTTGGTAATTGGTTCTCTCATATTTATCGTTTTTATCTACGCTATCTTCGTCTATATATTTGGCTTGAAAATCTTGTAAAATCATATAGGTTAAACGCTCAAACCAAACAGAATCTGGAGCCAATTTAGCCAGTTCTCTATGCTCCATAAGGGGTACACCCTCCCACTTTAACGCTCGAAGAAAGTAAAAGAGTGCTTTTTGGTCAGATGTTTTAGTCTGAGCTAAAAGGTTACTCCATTGCTGGTCATTTTTTATTTTAAAGTCATAGTAGCCTAAATAGGGGTTGGTTTTGTTGTTTTTTAAAATCTCTCCATAGAGTAAGTTTGACGCTACATCTTTTCCTAAGTGCTGTAATGCTCCTGCTCTTAGGGCATCTATCCACTCAAATACAATTGAGTCTACATCTTTAACCTCATCGTAATACTTTTTATAGAGAGCCAATGTCTCTTTATAGTGTTCACTGTAGTGGTTGAGTCTCATTACTAAAAAAAGATAACGTAGCTTTAGAAACTTGTCATCTTCTGCTTCTAATGCTTCTAGACCTCTTTTTATTAGAACGTTTGAACTGGTTTTGACTTCATCATAGCCTTGTGCATTTTTTTGTTGGTCAGCAATATAGTTAAAATATTTTTCAAAACTTTTATTATCTAGTTTAGTTTTATACTTCTGAAGCCGAGGCAATATCTCCTTATCACCATAAAAAAGTTCATCAAGCTCTTTAATAGTCAAACGGTTTTTAAAATATTTTTGCCACTCTTTAAGATTTAACTCATGAGATTTTTTCTTAAAATAGGCTACTCTTTCACCATAACCATAGGCACCTGAACTTGCCAAATTATAAAGTGGATTCTCCTCTTCTAGGTTAATAAGTGAGGGGTCTAAAAAGTCATAGCTATTATCTTTAACAAAAGAGTTAAAGTATCCTCCCCCTCCACAAGCTGTTAGTTTTGTAAAACTTAATAGAGCGATTAATAGTGTTGTCCATATTTTCATTGTTCTCCCCTTAAAGTCATAAGACATTCTAACAGTTTTATTTTAAAATTTGCTACAATGGCAAATGCAAAAAACAACCTACACTGAAATACACAGCAACATTTTATCATGGTATAAAGAGCATGGAAGAGTTACACTTCCGTGGCGAAACAGTAGCTCTGCTTATGAGATTTATCTTTCAGAAATCATGCTACAACAGACCCAAGTCAAAACCGTACTTGAACGTTTCTACTTTCAATTTTTAGAAAAATTTCCTACTCTAAAAGATGTGGCTAATGCTCCTGTAGATGATATACTCAAAGCATGGGAGGGTTTGGGTTACTACACTCGTGCTAGAAATTTACATAAAACAGCCCAAGCAACAAAAGGAAAACTCCCCTCAACTGCTTTAGAGTTAGAAAAGCTTTCAGGCATAGGCAAATCAACAGCTCATGCTGTGGCATGTTTTGCTTTTGGTGAGTCCCTACCCATTTTAGATGCCAATGTTAAACGTATTTTACACCGTTTTTTTGCCCTAAAAGAGCGTAACGACAAAACTTTATGGGAACTTGCTTATAGACTCTTTGACCAAAATAATGCCTATATTTACAATCAAAGTATGATGGACATAGGTTCACTCATCTGTAAACACAAAAAACCCAACTGTTCTGTTTGCCCCTTTGAGTCAGGCTGTCAAGGAAAAGCTAATCCTCTACTCTACCCTGAAAAAAAGGTGAAAAAGAGCAAACCTGTGCGTAAACGTTTTATGGTTATTTACCACCATAATGACCTCTACGCTTTAAGCCAAAATGAGACCAAGCTACTGGGTGGGCTTTGGGCTTTTGAACAAGTAGAAAGTTTTAATACCAAAGAGAAAAATGTAACACAACTGGGTGATTTTGTCCACCACTACACCCACTTTAGGCTCGATGCCACCGTACTACTGGTGAATGAAAACAATAAAAAGAGAGAATACTTCTCATTTGAACAGATAGAGAACTTAGCATTAAGTGGAGCCGATAGAAAAGCCTTAGCTTTGCTTAAGGGGTATATCTCGTGATACAATTTGTAGGTTGACTTAGAAAAAATAGACATCTTTCCAAATAGGTAACATTTCTACACATTTATATTGTAAAATATAAACCAAAAAGGCAAGATATGAAAAAATATAATAAACCAATACAACTAATCTTTACTAATCTTTTACTCTTCTCTACTCTAGCCATAGCAGAATCTCAATTTAATTTAGAACAAGAGAGAAGCGAACTTTCAAACAAAATCTTTAATCATTATGACCTTAATAGAGACAAGACATTATCTTTCGATGAGTTCAATACATTTTCTACAAATATGAAACAAAAAGAGGAAGAAAAACTTATAGAGAACATCATCAACTCATGTGACAAAAACAACAATGGTAAAATCGAATTTTCTGAAGTTCCAACAGAAAAAGAGATGGAGGAAGCGTTTAAAAAAAATTATCAAAATATAGAAAATATGTGTTATATGGATAAAATAGAGTTCAATCGTATCAATAAAGATGACAATGAATTTATTACTAAAGAGGAGATAGCTCTCTCCTTTACTTCTCCCTACTTTGAAATGTGGGAGGATACTCCTTCTGAAATACCAAACAGAGATGAACTCAAAGAGTTTAAAGAACGGCTAGAAAACTGTGATACAAACAGAGATAGAGAGATAACACTAATAGAAGCCACTTCAAACATCTGCTATATGAGTTCAGAGGAGTTTTTAGCCTACAGTGGAGACCCTGAAAAAAGTTTTAGCATAGATGAAATTACAAAAGCTCCTAATGAAAGAAAAATAGAACTTGAAGAGAGATTTAAACGTTGTGATAGTGATAATGACGATAAGCTAAGCCTTGTAGAAGCTACCTCTATGTTTTGCAATATGCAATCTAATGAGTTTATAAGAATGGATACCAACAACAATAAATATTTAACGAAGAGTGAGATAAAAAAGATGTACGAAGAGGAGATGAATGGAGCTGATAGGGTTCCAGTTAAAATCTCAAAAGAGATGCCTCCTATCATTCAAGTAAGTATTGCTCTTAATCAATGTGATGAGAACAAAGATAGAAAATTAACCAAAGATGAAGCCGAAACTTGTGAACTACCAATAAAAACTTTTGAAAAATTTGACTACGATGAGAGTAACACTATTGAAGAAAATGACATGAAAATGATACAAACAGTAGAAGAGTTTAATATACTTGATAGAAACAAAAATAAAAAACTAGAAGCAAAAGAGTTTCAAGAACATATGGACAAAAGAGAGTTCTAGCATAAGATTATTGGTGTATAATAGAGTTTAATTTTTTTAAACAAGGAGTAATATCATGCTCGAATATTTAACAAATGACCTACTCTGGTGGCACTGGGTAGTTTTTGGACTTATTCTCATTACTACTGAGATGTTTCTAGGCACCTTTCTGATGCTTGGACTGGGTGTTGCTGCCATGATAGTGGGTGCTGCCGATAAGCTATTCTCTTTAAGTTTAGAGATGGAACTGGCTTTATGGATACTGCTCTCTCTTATCTCCATCGTTCTATGGTTTAAGTACTTAAAAGATACGACTGTAGAGTACTCTGGTCAATCTAATTATTCACTTACAACCCAAGGAGTAGTTGAAGAGACCATAGAAGCAAATGGAAGAGGGAAAGTAAAATTTGATACTCCTGTTTTGGGTAATACTGTCTGGAATGCCACTTCAAAAGAAGATATTTCAGCAGGTAACCGTATAAAAATCGTAGAGATAAAGGGTCAACTAATCGTAGTTGAAGCCGTATAAACAAAGGATAAAAAATGGAATTAAATATATTAATAGTCTTAGCTATAGCTGTAATTGTTACACTCTATAAAGGTATAAAGATTGTCCCTCAAGGTGAAGAGTGGATTATAGAAAAGCTTGGTAAATTTTCAAGAACTTTAGAACCAGGGTTAAACTTTATTGTTCCCTATGTAGATGATGTTCGTCAACGTATCTCAACCCGTGATATTATTATGGATATCCCTCAACAAGAAGTTATTACAAAAGATAATGCAGTCATTAGAACTAATGCTGTTGCCTTTGTACGTGTAACCAATCCAAAAGATGCCCTCTATGGAGTTGAAAATTTCAAACTTGCAATCACTAATCTTATTATGACAACTCTGCGTTCAATTATTGGTGAGATGAAGCTTGATGAAGCTCTCTCTAATCGTGAGATGATTAAAGCAAGACTAAAAGAGGCTATTATTGATGATGTATCTGACTGGGGTGTTACTGTTAAATCTGTAGAGATTCAAGACATTAACCCAAGTGGTTCCATGCAAGACTCAATGGAGCGTCAAGCAGCTGCAGAGCGTGAAAGAAGAGCCATAGAGACCACAGCAGAGGGTAACAAAAATGCTGCCATCTTAGAAGCCCAAGGTAAACTAGAAGCTGCCAAACTAGAAGCCGAAGCACAAGTCGCACTGGCGACTGCTTCTTCTGAAGCAATGGAGATGATAGCTAAAGCCACCGATGGAAAAGAGCTACCTGCCATGTTCTTACTTGGTGACCGTTACATCAATACTTTAGAGAAAATGACACAATCACCTAACGCTAAATTTGTAGTTTACCCTGCTGATATTCAAGGAGCTATCAAAGGTATGTTGGGGTCAGTATTTACGAAGTAAAAACTTAGGCTACTCTAAACTGAGTAGCCTTAACCCAAAATTTGATACAATACTTCTATTATATAGATACCAAGCTAAAATCCTGTAGGTTCGATTTCATCGAACAAAAAACCAAAACCCATAAATAATCCGTTCGATAAAATCGAACCTACAGATTCAAAATATTAAACTCTTATATAGTTACTTCAATAGACAGGAAAATCATGTCACCATTTGCCATACAACTTATTAACGGTTTTAAAGAGACCGACTTAGAACTAGAAGATAGAAACTCATTTCAAAAACTGCAACAACTCGGAGCCATAGAAGAGGTCGAAGGACTTTGGAAGCTCAAATCACTCTACCGTGTGGGGCAACTCTATGTCAACAAAGAGGGTCGTGGTTTTGTAGAGGCTCAAACACCTGAACAGAAAGACCTACTTGTAGAGGCACAAGATATGGGTGAAGCCAACCCTCATGACGATGTGGTGGTAAAACGAATTATTGCACGACGTGGACGTGCTTCTGCTAAAGTGCAACTGGTTATTCGTAAAGCTCATATATTTCAACTCGTTTACACCAATACCAATGAATCGGGTATTTTTGAGATACTCGACCTAAAGACAGGACTTCCTACCCACGCTGTCATGAAAAATATGGATTTAAAAGCTTTTAAAATGGGAACTGTTTTAAAGGTAGACTCTGAAACCGATGAAGTATTAGAAGTATTTGGACACTTGGCTGACCCAAAAGTCGATGAAAAAATCTCACTGGCACTTTATAACCGAGCTGATGATGTTTTTGAAGAGGATTGTGTCGCACAAGCTGTTGAGGTTGAGTCTGAAGTAACTGTTAGTGAACATAGTAACCGTGTAGATTTAACCCATTTGGACTTCTGTACCATTGACCCTGTGACGGCTAAAGACTTTGATGATGCCATCTACTTTGATATGAAAGAGCATACACTTTATGTGGCTATTGCCGATGTAAGTCACTATGTGGACTACTTTAGCCCCATAGACACCGAAGCAAAAAGACGTGGGTTTACAACTTATTTCCCTCATAAATCATTTCCTATGTTACCACGTGAACTGAGTGAAAATATCTGTTCGCTTAAGCCTCATGTTCCAAGACTGGCATTTGTAGCTAAAATAAAACTCAATGAAAATACTCTATTGCCTGAAAAAGAGGAGTTTTTTGAAGCAATTATTCATTCAAAAAGACGCTTTAACTATGATGAGATAGATAGGATAATTGAGAGCAATGGAAAGTACGTCGAAGCTGAAAATGAAAAACGTATTTTAGAGTACCTATTGCCTCTACAAAAAATCACTCAAAGATTAAGAAAAGCCCGTTTAGGTCACGGTTTTGACTTTAGATCTGAAGAGATAAAACTAAGTATCGACGCTAATCATGAGCTAAAAAGCACACAAATAGAGACAGGAACCCCTTCTCACTCACTCATCGAGGAGTGTATGCTCTTAGCCAATCAAGCAAGTGCTAAACGTTTTGAGTATGGTATCTTTAGGATTCACCTTCCACCACAACTTTCTAAACTTGAAGAGTTACTAGAGGAGTTAAGTGCCATTAGTCTCTTTGTGACTGACTATGATGATGCCCCATCACTCATAAGAGCCATTCAAAAAGAGGCTGAAAGTATGGGAATAGCCTCAGAGGTTGATGGTATGATTATCAAATCACTTAAACAGGCTACTTATGCAGCCAATAATGAGGGGCACTTTGGACTTGGCTTTAGCCACTATAGCCACTTTACTTCCCCTATTCGTCGTTACTCTGACCTTATTTTACACCGACTCATAAAGTCACAACTAAAAGAGGACAAAGAGCAGAATGAATACTTACTACGAAACATAGAGCCTCTCTGTCAACGAGTTTCAGAACTAGAGCGTGAGTCTACCAAAGCCGAGTGGGATTTCCGTGACCGTAAGTTGGCACGTTGGGCAGAGAAACGTATTGGTCAAGAGTTTAAAGCTCATGTGGTAGAGGTAGGAGAGAATGCAAAAGCTGTTCTTGAGTGTGAAGTTGAAGGTGTAACGGTGAACATTCATGGTGACAATGTCATGCTCTTTGATAACATTATCTTACGTATAGAGAGTGTTAGCCTTGCTATGGCTAAGATTCAAGGTGAGTTCATAGCCAAACGTGAAAAAGAAGTGATGGAGTTATAGCTTCATCATTTCGATTATTAACTTAACGTTTCTTTTAATTTTCTATATTTAACTCATATTAAAAAAATATCAAATATTAAAAACATCCCTTTATTTTTTCACATTTACTGTTACTTTATATTATTTTTTGTATATAATTGCATTTTAAATATTATTAGATATTTTTTAAAATAGGCTTATATAAAAAGTCTAATATATAGAAGAGAACAACCACCATAGGAAACAAAAATGATATACAATAACAGTAGTAAAGATTTTGATATTCACTCACTCTTTAAAATATTTTCTCATTATAAATGGCTCATTATTAGTACAATGTTAATATTTTTAGCTTCAATGATGAGCTATCTTTTTTTCAAACCTTCGCTCTACATTTCAGAGGCTATTATGGAAGTTAAAATCCCTCAAGAGAAACAAAGAAGTAGTGATGACCCTCTTAAAGATATTTTTCATCACAGTTTACTAAAAGTTGAAAAAGAGATAGAAATATTAAAAACGTACAAAATTAATAAAAATGTTATTCAATTTACAAATCTTCAAACACAATTTTTTATTAAAAAAAGATACAAATACCAAGAGCTTTATAAAAAAGATATTCCTTTAAAGCTAACATATACGAATGTTAATGGGGCATTAATCAATAAAATGATTAAGCTTACTCCAAATGGAGAAACTTTCCAACTAGAGATACAATATTCACTACAAGAGAGATTAAAAAGTAAACTAAATAATAGAGTGCTTTTTCAATTTGACAATAAAACCTTATTTCATTTTGGAGAGCATATTAAAACCAATTTAATAGAAGTAATGATTGAGAAAAATAAAGAAATATCTGAACCTATTTACCTTAAATTTACAGGCAGTATGCATGATAT